>CBDTXM010000007.1:0-44169 GCA_965364445.1 uncultured bacterium
TAACGAACAGGTCGTCGCCCACGAGCTGGACCCGCTCACCGATCCGCTCCGTGAGAAGTTTCCAGCCCGCCCAGTCATCTTCGTCCAGGCCGTCCTCGATCGAGACGATCGGATAGCGCTCGCTCCAGTCGGCGTACATGTCCACCAGATCCGCTGACGACTTGCGGCCCTCACCAGAAGCCGAGAAGTCGTACTCGCCCGTCGTCCTGTCGAACAGCTCCGTCGCCGCGCAGTCCAGCGCCAGCGCCACATCGTCGCCCGGTCGGTACCCGGCGGCCTCGATGGATGCGAGGATCAGATCCAGTGCCTCTCCGTTCGAGCCCAGGTTCGGAGCTACGCCGCCCTCGTCGCCGACCGCCGTGTTGTGCCCCTCTGCGCTCAGTCGCTTCTTGAGTGCATGGAACACCTCGGCTCCGGCCCGCAGGCCTTCGGCGAAGCTCGAGAAGCCGACCGGGACGACCATGAATTCCTGGATGTCCACGCTGTTGTCGGCATGCGCCCCGCCGTTGAGAATGTTCATCAACGGCACCGGAAGGAGGGAGCTGGCTTCCGATCCGAGTTGCACGAAGAGCGGGACCTCGCGATCCGCTGCCACGGCCCGCGCCACGGCCATCGAGACGCCGAGAATCGCGTTCGCTCCGAGGCGACCCTTGTTCGGCGTACCGTCGAGCTCGATCAGCGCGCCGTCGATCGCCGCCTGGTCGGACGGATCCTTCCCGCGCAGAGCGTCCGCGATCTCCCCGTTCACGTTGGCAACCGCTCCGAGCACGCCCTTGCCGCCATACCGGGAAGGATCTCCGTCACGCAACTCGACCGCCTCGTGCGCCCCCGTGGAGGCCCCGCTGGGAACTGCCGCGCGACCGCCGACTCCGCTGTCGAGGCGAACGGCCACTTCGACCGTCGGATTGCCTCGAGAATCGAGAATCTCCCTGGCGTGAACTGTCTGTATACTGGACATCGGTTGTGCTCCGAGTCATTCGAGCCGGACTGCAGGCTGTCGTCTCCGGTGAGACTCCCGCAAATTGTGTTACCCGAAGGACTCAGACAAGATGCCAGTCGACGGGATGGGCGCACGGCCGCCCTCCCGGCCGCCGGCACCCGAACTCCAGGATGGAAACATGCTCAAGAACCTCATGCAGAAGGCAGGCAGCATCGGCGTAGTGCTGGCAGGAATCGCCGTCGTGATGATCCTGTTCTTCGGCTTCAATCGCGTCAACGAATACGAGGTCGCCGTGAAGCGCAACCCGGTGACGGGAGCGGTCGGCGAGAGTCCGTATCGCCAGGGCCTGTACCATTCGATCCTCCGGTCCTGGACGAACTACTCCACGCGTGAGATTCAATATCCCGCCGCAGGCGGCAGCGAGAGACTGACGGCCCTCACGTCCGACCAGCTCCAGATCGAGGTGGATGCCGCGTTCCGCTATCGGATCGACCCCGATTCGGCGGTCGGCCTCTATCTCCAGATAGGGGAACCCGCCGCGATCCACGGCTTCGTGTACAACACCTACCGTTCCGCCGTGCGAGACGCGGTGGCCGAGATCCCGGCGGCGGCGATTCTGTCCCGGGACCGGGCAGCGATCGGGGACCGGATCGACGAGTTGATGGCCACCGGGTTGGCGCCGAGGGGCATTTACATCACCGACTTCTTCGTGCGGGAGATCGTGCCGCCGGCGACACTCCGCGAAGCGATCGAGAACAAGCTCTCGCGGGAGCAGCAGGTGCAGGCGGAGGCCTACCAGACCCAGGTCGTCGCGGAGCAGGCGAATCAGAAGCGCGCCGAGGCGGAAGGTATCCGGGACGCCCAGGACATCATCGCCACGAGCCTCACGGGAGTGTCCGGCCAGCGCTACCTCTACTGGCGCTATCTCGAAGTACTGGGAGAGGTGGCAACCGGGCAGAACAACATGGTCATCGCACCGACCGAGGGCGGGATTCCGATCTTCTTCACGCCGGACAACCAGTAGTCGGCTCCCCGGCGGAGTACATTCGGACAGGCGGCCGCCCGGCGAGCCCGCCTGTCCGAATCCACGGGGCCCGGAGTGATCCGGGCCCCGATGCGTGGCGCGGCCCGGACACTCCTTCGACTCACACGGGTGTCGCGTCCCCCGTCTCGTCGCGGAGCGATTGCAGGAGCCCGGCCACCGACCGGCGTACCTCCTCCAGCACCAGGTCCCGTTCACCCACGGTTCGCCCTTCCGTCGGAATCGGGTCGCCAATCCTGATCCGCACCTCCCCGGGTCGGATACCACGACCCTTCGCGAGACGCCATCCTCCGTCCAGGGCGATCGGCACGATCGGGAGCCCCGTCTCGATGGCGAAGACGAAGGCTCCCTTCTTGAAGGACCCGATTCGTCCATCGCGGGACCGCGTCCCCTCGGGAAACAGTCCGAGGAAGAATCCCTCCTCGCGCATCCGGGCTGCGGCGGATCGCAATGCGCGGACCGAACCCCGTCGATCCGCGCGATCGATGAAGACGTGCCCCGCTGACCGCATCGCCTGTGCGAGAAGAGGGATCCTGGCGAGCTCCTGCTTGGCGACGAACCGGATCGAGACGGGAAGAGCGAACAGCAGTGCGAAGATGTCGAAATTCGACTGGTGATTGGCCACGAGGATCGCCCCCGTCCCGTCAGGCAGGTTCTCGAGGCCGTCCACCCGAACCCGGACGCCGGATGCTCGCAGCAGGGCGCGCGTCCAGCCCCTATGCACGGAATCGAATTCCGCGTGCGAAGCGCTCCGCACCCCACCGATCATCGCGCGGGTCGAATACCAGGCGGTCGCGAATACGGTGACGACCGCGAACCAGGCAGATCGGATCAAGACTCGGACGATCCGAAGTGATCGTACCCGCCGAAGGGCATCTTCGTCTCCACGCCGTCTGCCCGGATCAGAGAGACGCCCTCGCCATCCTCGACCCTTCCGACCCGTGTAAGGGGAAGGTCGAATCGGGTCTCGAACTCCCGTCGGATCTCGTTGCCTTTCCCCGGCGCCACGGCAAGCAGGAGTTCGTAGTCCTCACCACCTGTCAGGGCAATGCGCAGGGCGACGTCCCGGTCGGCGAACTCCTGCAGGGTCGCATGCAGCGGGACGGCTTCGGCCTCGATCCTCAGCGCGACGTTCGAAGCCGCGGCCAGGTGGCGCGCATCGCCCGCCAGCCCGTCCGACAGGTCGATCGCCGCGCGGACATCCCATCGTGTACGAAGCCAATCGACTTCGGCGAGCCGCGGCTCCGGGTGAACGAATCGGTACCGCGCCCTGCCATCGGGTTCGAGCCCCCTCTCCCACGACGCGGCAGCCAGGGCCGCGGCCCCGAGGTCTCCGGTAACCCACAACTCGTCTCCCGCTTGCGCCCCCGCCCTCGAGATCGGATCTGAGCTGCTGCCGAGCACCGTCACATCGATCACCGCAGGGCCGGGGGACCGGGAAAGATCTCCGCCGACGAGCGGACAGTCATAGGTGCGCAGACAGTTGCCTGCACCGGCCGCCAGCGAATCGGCGACTTCCTTACCGAGCTCCGGCGCCAGGGCCGCGGCGATCAGGGCTCCCAGCGGTCGCGCGCCCATCGCGGCGAGATCGCTGAGCGCCGAGGCGACCGAGCGCCACCCGATCTCCTCCCATGTAAGCCAGGCCCGCCGGAAGTGAACATCCTCCACCGACATGTCGCAGCTCACGACGACGTCTCCGCCTGCCTGCGGCCTGAGCACGGCCGCGTCGTCGCCGGGACCGATCCGTACACGGGCATCGCTCGGCACTCGTGCCGACGATGTCATGGATCGAATCAGGTCGAATTCCGGCCCTGCGCCCAGTCGCGGCCTGCGGGTCTCGTCCACTCGTCGAGGCTCAGAAGGGCGAGTCGAGGCGGAGGGCTCCCGCCGGAGTGGCGATCCAGACCTGCGAACGGCTCATGGGCAGAATCGCCGCGATCCCCCTCTCCCCGAACGGACCGAACGGAAGATCACCGGCCGCGAAACTGTAGCGGCGGATCGGGCCACGCCCGTCCGTCTCCCAGGACATCAGTTCGTCCGAAGTTCCGATCCAGAGCATGCCCTCCCGCTCCGCGAGCGCGGTCACCGGCGAAGAGAGTGCCCCGAGCTCGTCGAGGCGTCTCCAGGAGCCATCCGGACTCCCTGCCCACACCTCGCGATCGATGGCCGCCCAGATCATGACCGCGTCGCCCGTCACGGCGCCCGACGGAAACGTCGGTAGCCCGGCCGGCGTGGCCTTCTTCCCTGCGTCGTCGAGAAAGACCAGACCCCGGTCGGTGGCCGCCCATGTCCCTCCCTCGACCGGAAGCAACGCGCTGACCCGATCTCCGGAGAGCACCCGCTCCGGCATGCCCCCCAGATCGGGCATCCGGTCGAGACCACGGTCCCCGCCGATCCAGACGGCACGGCGTCCGTCGGGGCCGGGTCGCCCGATCGCGATCGCCCTGAGCCGGTCGCCACGATTGTAGTAGTCGGCCGCGATCCTGCTCCACCTGCCATCGGGGCCATGCCGGCTCACGCCGCGTTCGCCCACGACCCATAGCTGACCATCGACCACCGTCATTGCACCGATCCCCCGGTCGGGGATCCCGGGAGATGACCGAGCGTCGAAGACCTCCCAATTCTCCATCTCTGCGCTGACCCGTGTGACACCGTACCGCCCGACCAGCGGGTCGGCGGCGGCAATCCAGATCGCATCTCCGTCGGAAGCGAGCGCGCTCGCGCCCTGCCCGAGCAAGCCGACGCCCACCGGGCGCCAGTCGAAGGAAAAGGAGTCGAGCAGGCTCAGCCCCCCGCCGGCGGCCCCGATCCAGAATCGCCCCGGATCTCCGCTCGCCACCACGTCTGTGATCGGCCAGCGGCGCCCGTCCGGACCCGTACCGAGAAACGCCTGAACCGATTCGAACCCCGGACTCGAGATCAACTCCCTGCGAGCCCGCTCAGCCGGGTTTCGCTGGATCGCGTCGTTCACTTCGGTGAGAGACGCCGGCCGCGTCGTTCGCGAAAACGTGTCGAAGTGAAGCCACCCCCCGGGCGTTCGGAGAAACAGGCCTCCCCCCGCGGACCCGTCGGGAACGATCCGGTCGACCGGGCGGCCGAATCGAATGTCATCGGTCCAACGTACGCCGTCAGGGTCCATCGATAGGAGCCGACCACCGGCGACCGCCAGCCAGAGCAACCGGTCGAGCCGATCCCACGCCATCGCCGTCACTTCCACCTCCGGCCAGCCATCTTCCCGCGTCACGGGCGGCTCCCAGCGACGGAACACGTCACGGTTGACGAGCATTCCACCCGACGTCGCGGCGAACATCCGGTCGGACGAGCGGGTCAGGGCCGTGACGAAGCCGAAGTCCGTAACCAGGACACGGTCTTCCGGTCGCCAGTGTCCCGGACCCGTCTGCGCGGTCACCGGGACAACGCCGGGTGCAAGGAGGAGTGCGCAGGTGAGCAGGGTGACGCCTCTCACGATTTCAGTCCACCCCCGGGCTTGCCGGCACTCGCGGAGACGAAGTTGACCGGGCCTTCACCGTCGGCCTTCAGACGTTCGACCTCCCGGCGGACCGCGGGAATTCGATCCGGGACATCCGCGGCCGCGTGACCCACGGGATAGCCGCCCATTTCCGCCGCCAGACCCGAGAGGAAGAGGGCGGATGCCGCGGCCGCGGGAGCCGGCGAGCCCGAGGCGAGCAGAGCGGCGATCAAGCCCGTGAGAACATCCCCCGTGCCGCCCGCGGCGAGGGCAGGGCCGCCCACGGTCGTGACGAGGATCGGGTCGTCTCCGGACGCGACCAGGGTGGGCGCTCCCTTGAGGACGACCGTGCAGCCGAATCGCTCGGCCGCTTCGCGCGCGCGGGCCGGAGGATCGCTCGTGATTGCCTCCACGTCCGTCCCGAGGATGCGCGCCAGCTCACCCGGATGAGGCGTGATCACATCTCCCGGCTTCAGCAGGTCCGACAGTTCTTCCGACGCCCCCTGCCAGACGCTCAGACCGTCCGCATCGAGTACAACGGGGCGCTCACCCCGACCCGCGAGGACGCCGGCCACCCGCTCGCGCGCTCCATCGTCACGACCGAGGCCCGGTCCGACGGCGATGGCGCCTGCCCATTCAATCGCCTCACGCCAATGCCGGGGGTCATCCCAGCCGGCGAATACAGCGCCCGGGACAGCGACCTGCAGGATCTCGCGGTTGGCCGGATCGGAGACGGCGCGAACGATACCGGCTCCTCCGCGCATGGCCGCCCGAACGGCGAGGACCGCGGCCCCGGCCATGCCCTTCCCTCCGGCGACCACGGCCACGTATCCGGCCCCGCCCTTGTGGGCATCGGAGGCTCGCGCTGCCAGCAGGTCACGCACCCACCGTCCCGTGATCGCGCGCGCGCCGAATTCCCGGTCAGGCACGGGAAAGCCGATCTCGACGGACTCGATCACGCCGGCTCGGTCACGGGCCGGAAAGCGGAGGAGTCCCAGCTTCGGCCAGCCGAACGTGACGGTCAGGTCGGCCTGGACACAGGCCCCGGGCACCTCGCCGGATTCCAGGCTGGCACCGCTCGGCCCATCGACCGCGACGACGGGAAGACTCAGATCGGAGATGACGCGCATCAGTTCCGCGACCGGCTCGCGGGGAGGCCCCCGGAGACCCGTTCCCAGAATCCCGTCGATGATGACGCCGTCCGAGGGCGGAGCGGCGACGAACTGCGTGGCCGACTCGACGGGAAGATCCCAGCCCGCGAGTACATCCGGATCTGCCGGTCGGTCGCTTACGCGACAGAGTCGCACCGGCCGGCCCCAGGCGGCCAGGGTGCGCGCCGCGACCAGCGCGTCCGCGCCGTTGTGCCCGGCGCCGGCCAGTGCCGTGACCGTGCCCACCGGGAAATGGAATTGAACGCGGTGCGCGAGCTCGCGTCCCGCGCTCTCGATGAGGGCACGCTCGGAGATGGCCCCGCTTTCGACGACGCGGCGGTCGAACTCCGCCATCTCGAGGGCCGTCGGAAGCCAGACGTCGCGCGCGCAGGTTCGCCAGGCGGCGGGAGGGGGTACCAGGGTGCTCATCGCTCCCCCCGGCCCCGGTCTCCAGAGCGAGCACCGGGCCGGTCGGCGATCATGGTTACTTGAACGACTGGGCGATGGTCCGCCCGATACTGATCTCTCCGTTGTCGATCCGAATGTTGAATCCGCACTCGGGGTTCGAACACACCCAGGCCTTGAAACGGATCGGGGCCCCGTCGCGGCCGTAGTCGGAGAGCGGCAGGAGAACTCCCGCGTCACACCTCAAGCACTTCGTGAACTGCAGTTCGCTATCCACGCTCTCACCACCTCCCAGCGGGGTCTCGGACCGGTTCGCCGGTCCCGAAGTCAGACGGGACGACTCGGAGCGCATGCAGCGATTCGCGCCCCGAAGAACTGAGAATACGTCAGCGGCCCCACGGATATTCCGCCTCGAACGCCTGTTCGAAGGAATACAATCCTTCGAAGTCCTCCCTGCTGTCCGAGTCCTGCTTGGTCAGAACACCATGGTCCACGAGTAGAAACACGATCTCGCCAATGTCGGCCGTGGAGTGAATGCCCCAGTGCTCGAGCACCGTCCGGGCAAGGGGACCGAAGCGGTCAATCGCGACTTGCCGGGCAGACTCCGCGAGCTCCTCGCCGCTCACGTGCCGGGGCGTAACGAGCCTGTGGAGACGCCTGTGCAGCGCGTCCAGCACGAAGTAGAACGCCTTCTCGGCGTACCTCGGGTGCCGGCGGCTGATCCGCTCCACCACATCCTGGATCGGTGACTCCAACCCCATTCCCTCTCACCACTGCAGCCCGCGCGCCCGCGTCGAGTGCGGGCCGCCTCACTGCCTTCGAGTTGCTCACCATCACGGCCGTGAATGTAGAAATCCACGGAAAACCGCGTCAAGCCTCCCGCGGCACCCACACGGGACGATCTTCGATCCGGCACACGGCGCGCCCGGAGGTGGCATCCCGAAGTGTGTCCACGAGCAGTCCCACGGCCGATGCCGACGCGAGCACTTCCACCTCGGGGCCGGGGTCGAAGCGCTCCGACAGCCTCCGAGCACCGGTAGCTTCCAGGGCTGCCGCGACCGCCCCCGTGTCCGGCCAGTCGTACCGGATGTGCACCACGTGACCGGCCCGGAGCTCCACGGAGTTCACCAGGCGAAGGGCATCGCCCGTCGCGGAACCATAGGCCCGGGCCAGTCCGCCGGTCCCGAGCTTCGTGCCTCCGAACCAGCGAGTTACGACAACGACGATGTTTGAAAGGCCGGCAGATCTGATCGCTGCGAGAATGGGCCGTCCTCCGGTGCCCGCCGGCTCCCCGTCGTCATCCCACCGTTCCCGGCCCTCGGAGTCGCGGAAGGCCCAGACGTGATGGCTCGCACCGTGGAACTCCGCTCTCTGCTCATCCCGAATCCGCCTCGCGTCCACCTCGCTGGATGCGGGCGAGACTCGCGCGAGGAATCTCGAGCCGCGGTCCCGGATCTCCGCCTGCGCACGATCGACGGGGACCCGGACCGCCTCGCTCGAGAAGTCAGCCACCGATGGCGGCCTGTGCCACGCTGCCCGGATCGGCGACGAGCGGATAGTCGCTGGTGAATTCCCGAACTTCCGCGTGGACCTGTTCAAGTACCGCTTCGTCGTTCGCAGACTGCAGCACCCGGTGCATCCGGGCCGCGATCCAACGCATCTCGTCCGGGCCCATCCCCCGCGTGGTAAGCGCGGGGGTGCCGATCCGGATGCCCGACGTCACGAACGGCGACCGGGTCTCGAACGGGACCGTGTTCTTGTTGACCGTGATGCCGGCCCGGCCCAGTGCACCCGACGCGTCCTTGCCCGAGAGATCCGTGGTCCGAAGGTCAACCAGCATCAGGTGCGTATCCGTCCCGCCGGCGACCAATCGGTATCCGAAGCCACCGAGCTCTTCGGCCAGCACCCGGGCGTTTGCGACCACCCGTTCCGCGTACTGGCGGAACGTGGGCGCCGAAGCCTCGTGCAGCGCGACGGCCTTGGCCGCGATCACGTGCATCAGCGGACCGCCCTGCATGCCGGGGAACACGGCCTTGTCGATCGCCTTCGCGTGCTCTTCGGCGCAGAGGATCAGACCGCCCCTGGGACCCCGCAGCGTCTTGTGTGTCGTACTCGTGACCACGTCCGACCACGGCACCGGCGATGGGTGAACGCCGGCCGCTACGAGGCCTGCGATATGGGCCATATCAACCAGCAGTCTGGCTCCCACCTCGCGCGCAATTTCGGCGAAGCGTTCGAACGGCAGAGTTCGCGGATAGGCGCTCGCTCCCGCGACGATCATGGACGGACGCTCACGGCGTGCCAGCTCGAAGAGCGCGTCAAAATCGACGGTCTCATCGTCCTCGCGCACGCCGTAGGGCAGGAATCGATACAACTGTCCGCTGAAGTTCACCGGTGAGCCGTGGGTCAGGTGCCCGCCGTGGCTGAGGTCCATGCCGAGCACGGTGTCGCCCGGCTCCAGCAGCGCGAAATACGCGGCCATGTTCGCCTGGGCTCCACTGTGCGGCTGCACGTTGGCATGGTCCGCGGAAAACAGGGCCGTGGCCCGACTCCGAGCCAGCTCTTCGGCCTCGTCGACGAACTCGCACCCTCCGTAGTATCGCTTGCCCGGATAGCCCTCAGCGTACTTGTTGGTCATGATCGATCCCATCGCCTCGAGAACGGCACCCGAGACGAAGTTCTCGCTCGCGATCAACTCCAGGCCCTCGCGCTGGCGATCGGTCTCCCTCTGCAGAATCGCGTGGATCGCCGGGTCTCCACAGGACAGGTGCTCACACGGTGGCGACACGTCTACGCCCGCCATTCCCGCTTCGACCGGATCCAGGGTCGTGTCACCGCTCATACGTACGTCCGATGCAGCTTGGCTACCTGGCCGACCCTGCGAATCGCAACTTCGTCGGCGGCCTCGGCGTTGGTCAGCCCCGAGTCTTCGGCGATCTCGAAGATGTGGAGCAGCGTCCGATAGATCTCGCCCGCCTTCCGCTTGGATCTCTCGAGTGACCAGCCGGCCAGCTCCGAGTACACGTTGATCAGTCCGCCGGCGTTGATGACGTAATCGGGCGCATACAGGATGTCGTGATCCTGGAGCATCTTCCCGTGGCGCTGGCGCTGGAGCTGATTGTTCGCCGCACCCGCCACGATGTCCACCTTCAATCGAGGAATCGTGTCGTCGTTCAGGATCGCCCCGAGAGCGCAGGGAGCGAAGACGTCGGCGTCCACGTCATATACCTCGTCGGCGCCGACCCTCTCGCAGCCAAGTTCTTCCACGCACCGCTGCACCTTGGACTCGTCGATGTCGGCGACGAAGACCTTCGCCCCCTCCTCGCGGAGGTCCTGCGCGAGGAAGTAGCCCACGTGTCCCGCGCCCTGAATCGCCACGGAGCGATCGGCCAGGGAATCGGTGCCGTACCGTTTGAGCGCACAGGCCTTCATGCCGCGGTAGGTGCCGTACGCCGTGACGGGCGACGGGTCTCCGGACTTGCCGGCCATGCCGACCACGTGCCCGGTCTCCATGTGGATGTAGTCCATGTCCTCGACGGACGTGCCCACGTCCTCGGCCGTGATGTACCTGCCACCCAGCGACTCCACCGCCCTGCCGTGGGCTCGCATGATCATCTCGCGATGGGTGGTCTTGTTGTCACCAATGATCACCGACTTGCCGCCGCCGAGGTTCAGCCCTGCCACGGCCGCCTTGTAGGTCATCCCCCTCGCGAGACGGAGAACGTCGACCACCGCCTCCGTATCCGAGGCGTAGTTCCAGAACCGGGTGCCCCCGAGCGCCGGCCCGAGAGAGGTATCATGGATCGCGATGATGCCGCGATAATCGCAGGAGGGCTCATAGAAGAACACGACCTGTTCGTGCTCGTGCTCCCCCATCAGATCGAAGATCTCGGGCATCACGTCGCGGGCCTTCTCCACGTCTACGGCGTTTCCGTTCTCGTTCACTCGTCGGCACCTCGTTCCAGGTACAGTTCTCTCGAAATTATCAGCCTGTGAATTTCGCTCGTTCCTTCGTAAATCTCCGTCACCTTCGCATCTCGGAACAGTCGCTCCACCGGATACTCCCGGCTGTATCCGTACCCCCCGTACACCTGCACCGCCTGCCGGGTCACCCACGTAGCCATCTCGCTGGCGAACAGCTTCGCCATGCTCGACAGCTTCCGCTTGCGCGGCTCGTCGGCGTCGTACGCCTGGGCCGCCCGGTACAACAGACCGCGCGCCGCTTCCAGTCGGGTCGCCATATCGGCGAGCTTGAACTGGATCCCCTGAAAATCCTTGATCGGACGTCCGAACTGCTCCCTCTCTCCCGCATAGTCTCTGGCATGGTCCAGGGCCGCTTCGGCGATTCCGATCGCCTGGGCAGCGATGCCCAGCCGCCCCCCCTCCAGCGCTTCGAGCGCGTAACTGAACCCCCTGCCCGCCTCGCCGATCAGGTGCTCGGGACCGAGCTTCAGCTCCTCGAGGGATACGGCCACGGTTTCCGAGCCCCTCAGGCCCATCTTCCGCTCTTTCTTGGCCGGGACCCAGCCGTGCAGTTCCGTGGGCACCAGGAATGCACCCACTCCGCGCGTGCCTCGGCGATCGTCCGGCGTGTCGGTGCGCACCATCAGGAGTGCCACATCCGCGGATGCCCCGTTCGTCACCCACAGCTTCTCGCCGTTCACGATCCAGCCGTCACCGTCGCGTGTCGCCTGCGCCTGCAATGACCCGGCGTCGCTACCCGAGCCTGCCTCCGAGAGGGAAAACGCTCCGAGCAGTTCGCCGCGTGCCATCGGCTTGAGCCAGCGCTCCTTCTGCTCTTCGCTGCCGTGTCGCAGCAGAGTCTGCGTCGGAAGCGAGTTGTGAACGCTCATCGACACGGCCACCGACGCGTCTCCCCAGGCGATCTCCTCGAGTGCAAAGAGATACGTGAGCATGTCCAGGCCCAGCCCGTCGTACGCCTCCGGGATCAGCATGCCCAGAAACCCGAGCTCTCCGAGACGATCGACCGGTTCCCTGTCGAATCGATCCTCGTTCTCGTCCCTTGCTTCCGCCCCGGGCCGCAGGACGTCCCGCGCGAATCCGCGCGCGAGATCGCAGATCTGGCGCTGCTCCTCGCTGAGCCCCGTCCCGCCGTATGACCTACGCATCGGAGTAATCGTAGAAACCACGACCGCTCTTGCGGCCCAACCGGCCCGCCGCCACGTACTTCGCCAGCAGCGGGCACGGGCGGTACTTGCCGTCTCCGAGGTCTTTGTGCAGGACCTGCATGATAAACAGGCAGGTATCGAGACCGATCAGGTCTGCGAGGGCCAGCGGACCCATCGGGTGATTCATGCCGAGCTTCATCACCGCGTCAATCGCTTCCGCCTCGGCCACTCCCTCCATCAGGCAGTAGACAGCTTCATTGATCATCGGCATCAGGATTCGATTCGAGACGAATCCGGGAAAGTCATTCACTTCGACGGGTGTCTTTCCCAGCCGACGGCAGAGGTCGAGCGTCGACACGACCGTTTCGTCATCCGTATCGAGGCCGCGAATCACCTCGACCAGCTGCATCAACGGGACCGGATTCATGAAATGCATGCCAATGAACCGACCCGGCTTCGGCACGGCCGCGGCGATCTCGGTAATCGAAATCGAAGAGGTATTCGAAGCCAGAACCGCGGTGTCCGAGCAGATCTCTCCGAGCCGCGCGAAGATCGCGAGCTTGAGTTCCAGGTTCTCGGGCACGGCCTCGACCACGATGCCCGCGTCGACGGCCGCCGCCAGGTCAGTGGCGGTCGCGATCCGGTCGAGGGTCGCTCGTGCCTCGGCAGCCTCGAGCCGATTCTTCGCGATCTGGCGCGACAGGTTCTTCTCGATCTTCGCCCGGGCAGCCTCGAGCGCCTCGGCACTTTCATCGATCAGCGTCACGTCGATACCGGCCAACGCCAGCACGTGGGCAATTCCGTTTCCCATCGTGCCGGCCCCGACCACGGCTCCGGTCTGGAGATTGTTCGCATTCATGTCAGTCGTTTCCCGGGCAGCGGGTGAAGAGCCAGCACCGCCGGCGCCCTGTCCAGCCGACGGCTGCGGACCGACCAGGCGATGGCCACCAGCGTGACGAGCGTCAGAGCCAGCCCACCTTCGGGGCCGTAGTCCCCGCCCGTCCATATCTCCGGACCGGTCATGCGGGCCCGGATTCCCGGAGAGCCGAATTCCAGTCCGCTCACCGGAAGATCGGCCGCCAGACTCATGACTGCGTTCCACGCGAGGTGGATGCCGGTCACGAGCCAGATGCTGAAGGTCCGCCAGTAGACGATTCCGAGCAAGATCCCGGCCAGCGCCGTGTTCGTGAGCGCCAGAACTCCAACACCCGGATTCGGCAGGTGAGCCGCCGCGAAACCGGCCGATGTGAATCCGATCGCAGCGACCGGCCCGGCGGCCTCAGCCAGCACCTGGAAAGGGTATCCGCGGAACAGCACCTCCTCCAGAAACGCGGCAAGCCCCAGAATCAGCGACAAACGGACAACGTATTCGAGCCATCCCTCGCGCACACCGGCGTCCGTCATCCACGTCAGAGAGCCGGTTGCAGCCAGCAGAGCCAGGACGGAGCCGATCAACACCGCTCCGATGCCGAGTCCGAGCAGCGAGTCCGGCACGAGCCTCGCGGGAATGAGCCCGAGCGCCGCGAGCGATCTCGACTCCACAACGGACATCATGACCCAGCTCGCGATCAGAGCCGCGGGCACGGAGACGGCCAGACCCCGGGCGATCCAACCCGCATCCGACGCGGGCCGACCCGCGACCTTGGCGGCGAGCGGACCGATGACTGCAGCCAGAGCGAACAGAAGCGACACGAACAACACGACTCGCCAGCCCCAGCGCATGCGCCCGTCGGGACCGGAGATCATGCCACCGGAACCGCTCGCTTCTGAAGTGCCGGCCTTCTCCGGTCCCGTCACCGGGTCCGCGTCAGTCCCGCGCGCGACGCATCCAGCTGCCGGCGCCCAGACCTGCCACGGTCACCAGGGCGATCTTCAACAGGTCCCCCACGAAGAACGGAGCCAGGCCGACCGCCGCCGCCGACTCCCGTCCTGACACCGCGGCGAGCCATGAAAGACCGCCGAGATGGATGATCAGGAGACCCAGGAGTGCACCGAGGGCGATACCGATCGCGTTCGGTTTCCAGGAAGCGAGGTTCCCCGCGACCCAGGCCGCGAGGGGAAACGCGAGAAGGTATCCGCCCGTCGGACCGAGCAGGTATGCTGCCCCGCCCCCTGCCGCGAACACCGGCACTCCCATCATGCCGACCGCCAGGTACAGGAGCTGGCTGCTCATCCCCCCGGCGGCGCCCAGAAGCACCCCGGAGAGAAGGACTGCCACCGGCTGGAGAGTGAACGGCACCGGGATTCCGGGCAACGGAACGGCAACCCGGGCCGCCAGGGCTGTCAGAGCAGCAGCCGCGACGACCGCGACCACCCGAATGCCGATGCGAGCCGGAGCGACTGCGGGTACTGCAGCCCCGGTCGGAGCCGGTGATACCGGACTGTTCATGCTCGCTCCACGCTGAGGGCCACCGCATTTCCGCCGCCGAGACAGAGCGTGGCCATTCCCCTGTCTACGTCCATGTCGCGCATCGCGTACAGAAGCGTCGTGAGGATTTTCGCGCCGGAAGCCCCGATCGGGTGGCCGAGCGCGATCGCACCGCCGCGCACGTTGACGCGGTCGAGGTCCATCTCCAGCTCCCGGGCATCTGCGAGTGCCTGCACCGCAAACGCTTCGTTCACCTCGATCAGCCCGTAATCGTCGATCGAAGTGCCCTCTTTCGCCATCAGGCGTCGGACTGCATCGATCGGAGCGAAGAACAGGTCGCGGGGGGCCGTCGCGCCAACCGAATATGCGGAGACCCGACCGAGGATGTCCAGACCGTTCGCCCTGGCGAAGGACTCGGAAGTCACCACCGTCGCGGCACCTCCGTCATTCAGCCCGGGCGCATTTCCAGCCGTGACCGACGGCTCCGTCACCTCGGGGGGAGCATCCCCCGCGAAGGCGGGTCGCAGTTTCGCCAGCGCCTCGACACTGGTGTCCCGGCGCGGGGGCTCGTCCGTATCCACGACCGTCACCTGCCCCTTGCGCCCGACGATCTCCACGGGAACGATTTCATCCGCGAATGCCCCGGCATCGATCGCCGCTATCGCCTTCCGGTGACTTTCCGCCGCGAATGCGTCCTGGTCTTCGCGGCTCACGCCCGCTTTCATCGCCGTGTACTCTGCATGTCCGCCCATGTGGCAATTCCCGAAGGCGCACCACAGGCCATCGTGGATCAGGGCATCGATCAGTCCCCGATCGCCGAATTTCACGCCGTCGCGGTATCCCTTCACCAGATAGGGCGCATTCGACATCGATTCCATGCCGCCGGCCACCGCCGCTCGCGTGTCACCGGCCTTGATCGCCTGCGCGACGAGCATCACCGCCTTGAGGCCAGAGCCGCACACCTTGTTGATCGTGAGGGCGGGAATCGTGGCAGGCAGACCCGCCTCGATCGCCGCCTGGCGTGCCGGTGCCTGGCCGACTCCCGCCTGGACGACGTTTCCCATGATCACGTCCTCGAGCTCATCCGGATCCACCCCCGATCGCTCGACTGCGGCCGCGATCGCTCGCGCTCCGAGCTGCGGAGCGGAAAGGGACGAGAGACCGCCCAGGAACCGTCCCGTCGGCAGGCGTGCCGCGCCGACGATCACAGCAGTTCGATCGCCATCACTCATGGAAGCCACTCCTCGCAGTTCTGCCGGCGGCGCGTGTCGGCCAGTCCGACGATCTTCCAATCATCGCCCGTACGTGCGATGAGAAAGACATTTACGCCACAATGGCTCAACTGCTCTTTCAAGTAAAAAGCATACGGCGTGAATACGGTCGCGAGATTGTCGTGGACGTGAATCTCAGCCGGCCCCAGTCGTTCGTCGAAGTCTCCGGGCGCGGCCGAACCGACCGAATTCGCGAATCCCTCGAGGTCGCCGAATCGTGCGACGGGTGTGCCGTCACGCTGCAGGAAGGAACTGGCCATCTTCTCGAGCTCGGGGTGGAACAGCGTGCGTACCGTAGCACTGTCGGCCGCGCGCATGGCCACGAACAGCTCGTTCACGACATCCATGACCTGTGCCTCCGGGCCTGGCGGCGGCGCCTGTGCCGTCAGAGGAGACGCGACAAGAAGAAGCAGCGCCCCGTGAACTCCCCAGCCCCTGATCCCCATCATGCTTCCTCCTCGTCAGTATTTTCGCCCGGCAGCGGGTCCCCCGTTGGATCGGGCACCGGATCAACCAGCGAAATGCGACCCGGTCTGTCCCCCTGCGTCGCGGTTCCCCACGCGACCTCCGGATCGTGCTCGAATCCGAGAAGCCAACCCTCGCGGGTCGCCCGGCCGAGCCACGTCCGCTTCGTTTCCAGCGTGACCAGCGGCTCCACATCGTATCCCATGATCCAGGGCAACGGCAGGTGCGCTCGGGTCGGCGCCAGGTCTGCGAGGTACAGCAGACGGCGATCCCCGAGGGTCACCAGGATCGACTGGTGGTGTGGAGTGTGCCCGGGCGTGCGGATCGTCTCGACACCCGGTACCACGGTCGCGCGGTCCCCTTCTACCCATCGCACGCGGCCGGCCGCGGCCAGAGGGTCGAAGTTGTACCCGATATAGCTCGCCCGAACCCGTTCGTTGTCGAGATGAGCGTATTCCCACTCGCCCCTGTGAATCACGTACTCGGCGTTCGGAAAGGCCGGAGCGATCTCACCGCCCGCGGTCAGGGTCGTATTCCCGCCGGCGTGATCGAAGTGAAGGTGGGTGTTCACTACGACGTCCACATCCTCCGGCGCCACGCCCAGCGCCCGGAGCGATGTTTCGAGACGGGTCGGCGCCCCGTCGTTCCGGACTGCGTAGATGTCCCGGAACTTGTCATCTTCCTTGTTCCCGAGGCCCGTATCGACGAGGACCGTGGCACCCGAGGTGCGGATCAGGAGGCAGCGCATCGCCAGTGAGATCCGATTCCGTCGGTCGGAAGGCGCTCTCCGACTCCAGAGGGGCTTCGGCACGACGCCGAACATCGCGCCCCCGTCCAGCCGGATCGAGCCGGCATTGACCGTTGCGACGTGAATCCCCCCGCCCTTCAACTCCGCCATCGACGTTCCTTCCGTTTCACTCGACCGCCGGGCCGGCCGGTCCCGCGGCATTGCGTTGCTCGCTGGACGCCGCCCGCCGAGCGACTCGCGGACCGGGACGGCCTGCAAGCCAAGCCTCGAGCGCCTGCCAGCTTTCGATTCCCTGTCGACTTGCAGCTTCCAGCATACGGACCAGGATCACGGCCGTGGCCCAGGCGTCGCCCCCTGCCCGATGCCGACCGTCGATCTCGACGCCGTAGTAGTGGGCCAGCGAGTCGAGGCCTCGCCGACGTAGTCCCGGAACCGCCCTCCGGGCGAGCCGGATCGTACAGAGCCTGTCACCTTCGGGCACTTCGGAACGAGAGTGGCGAAGCTCCTCCGCCACGAATCGCCAGTCGAAGCTCACGTTGTGCGCCACGAATACTCGACCCTCGAGCTCGGATCGGACCCGACCGGCGATATCCTCGAATCGTGGAGCCGGTTCCACGAGACGGTCGTCGATGCCCGTGAGACCCGTGATCCACCGGGGAATCTGCAGCCCGGGATTCACCAGGGTCTCGAATCCGCGTGACAGTTCGCCGTCACGGACGTGAACGCAGGCGAATTCGACGATCCGGTCGCCCCGGGACGGGGAGCCGCCTGTCGTTTCCACGTCGACGACCGCGAATTCGATCTCACTCAGGCGCCGGTCCGGTGCCGCCGACGGTCGAGCGGCGCGGCTCCAGACCCCCGCCGTGTCGACCGTGACTCGACGATCGTCGGAAAGCAGATCGAAAACGAGCCGGGAGGCCAGTCCCGGCGGCGCCGTCTGAATTCCGAACACCTCGCGCGCGAGTTCCTGGGTCGCAATCGGCGCCCGGTCGATCGTCTCGACGGCCCGTCTGACGAGCTCGGATTGCGACCGGAAGTCGATCCCTGGCTCGCTCAATCGACAGGCGCTCGCGCGACGGGCAGCGTCATGCAACGGGGGCCACCGCCGCCGCGAACGAGCTCGGAGCCCTCGAACGTGAGCACGAATCGAGCATCCGCCGGGGGGTCTTCATCGCCGGTCAGGAAGTCCACTCCACGGATCACCCGGAAGCCTGCCTCGCGGTCGAGCGCCTCGAGCGTATGCTCGTTCCGCGCGTAGGCGAGAACCTGACCCGGACCTACGGCGACGAAGTTGCAGCCGCTCGCCCACTGCTCCCGTTCCTGCATCGTACGGCGCTGACCGCCGCAGAACACAGGCTGCAGCGGAGTCCCCAGCTCCTTGAGCGCCGAGAACAGGTCATTCGCTTCCCTGACGCCTGCCTCCCCTTTCCGTACGTGGAGAACGGGCAGGCGCGTCGGACCGAGGAAATACGGAGGGTAGACACAACACAGGTCGCGATCCAGGACCGTGAAGATCATGTCGAGGTGAATCGCCGAGCGGTGAGCCGGCATCAGGACAACCAGCAGGTCTGTCACTTCGCCCCGCCGGAACAGAATGTCTGCCAGCTGATCGATCCCGGCAGCCGTGGTTCGCTCGGACATCCCGACGGCCAGAAGATCCCGCCGGACGACGTGAACGTCGCCCCCTTCGAGACGCACGTTCAGGCGACGTTCGTCGGAGCCGTCATACAGCAGTCCTTCGTTGCCGAGCGCCGGATGAAAGGCGAAGAGGGCGTGCGAGAGCACTTCCTCGCTCCACCTCACCTCGTGCCGCATCGACGCGATCATCACCTGTTCTCCGATGACGGCGGCCGAGTCGCGGGTGAAGAAGAGGTTGGGCAGGGGAGGCAGCGCATATCCGACCTCGTTTACGAGCGCGGCCAGGGAGCCTCCGCTGCTCTCCTCTCCCTCGATGTAGAGTCGAGCCAGTTCCTCGGCCGAGAGCTCCTCCGCGCGCTCCCGGATCGCCTCACCCGAGTTCCGCACCAGGTAGTCTCTACCCTCCGGAATCTCCAGGACGTCGGTGAGCAGTTGCGAGACCTCGAGGACTTCGGCGAATCGGGACAGGATGGTCACGAACCGGGAGTGCTCACGGCGCGCGAGCTCCAGGTCCAGGATGTCGTCGAACAGGTAATCGAACCGATTGGACGGCGTGACCACGGTGAGCTCAGGACCCGGAGAATGGCAGATGACGCGCTGAAGTGCACCGACTTCGCTGGCAAGTCCGATCCGGTGAGATCCTCCCGTCATGCTCCGTTCCCGCCCGGCTCTCCCCCCGTCACGATCCGGTAGCTCAGCCCCTCGAGCTCGACGGCGATGTCCATCCCCCGAATCGACACGCCGGGGCGCGCCCGAAGCCGTGTCGGAGTGAAGTTGAGGATGCCGCGAACGCCGGCCTCGGCAAGCCGATCGGCGATGCGTCTCGCCGGACCGTGCGGTACGGTCAGAATCGCCAGCTCAATCCCTCGCGTCCGGATCTCGCTCTCGAGGTCTTCGATCGACAGGACGGGAATGCCGCCCACATCCTGCCCGATCCTGGCGGGATCGGCGTCGAACGCCGCGACGATCTCGAAGCCCCGCTTGGCGAAATCCTCGTAGCCCAGCAGCGCGGTGCCGAGCCGGCCAGCCCCGACCACGCAGGCACGCCACGGGCGGCGCAAGCCCAGGATCCGCACCAGCTCGTCCCGCAGAGGCGCGACCGGATATCCGCGCCCGCGCTGTCCGAACGAGCCGAACTGGCTCAGGTCTTTCCGGACCTGCGCCGCCGTCGTCGCCGCTTCGTCTGCCAGTTCCTGGCTCGACACGACGCGGCGACCCTCCGCTGCGAGGAACCGCAACTGGCGGAGATATCCGGAGAGCCTCCGGACCATCGAATCCGAGATCTTCCGTGTGCTCATGAGTCCTTGTGAAATGAGTCACGAATACAATACCCGTCGGCGAGCACCACCTCAACCCGGGCCCGTCAGGCGGGCCTTGCCAGCCGCTCCGCCAGGCGCAGAAATGTCTCCGGTGCCAGTGTCTCGGGCCGGGCCGACGGATCGACCCCCAGTTCCAGGAGCACCGCTTCGGCCGTCCCGGACGAGAGCCCGTACTCGGGCGCGTCCCTCAGGATTCCCCGCAACTGCTTCCGCCGCCTGGAAAAGGCCACCCGGGTAAGCCGGCGCAGAGATTCGGCGCGTTCCGGGGGGAGGCCGTCGGGAAAGGGGTCGATCACGACCGCCACGGATTCCACCTCCGGAACCGGTCGGAAGGCCTGCCGACCGACTCGAAATGCGAGTCGCGCCTCGCCGCGCGTTCGCACGCCGACCGATAGGGCTCCGTACTCTCGCGTACCCGGATCGGCCACGATTCTTCGACCCACCTCCTCCTGAACGACGACCAGAATCCGCGTCGCCGCGGGACGGAGTTCGAGCAGCCGGAACAGCAGCGGAGATGTGATCGAGTAGGGGACGTTCGAAATCACCCGCAGGACACCGGGAGCGTCCGCACTCTTCGAGAGATCGACCTCGAGGGCATCCGCATGAACGATCTCGACGTCCGCACGGTCTCCCCAGCGACGGGACAGGTGCTCGAAGAGGCGATCGTCTTTCTCGACGAGCACGAGTCGTCCGACCTCCCCGGCGATCAGCTCGCTGAGCTCGCCATGGCCGGGACCGACCTCGAGAACGGTATCGCTCCGACTGACCTCCAGGGTCGCCACGAGCTTGCGACGGAGGTTGTGATCGATCAGGAAGTTCTGGCTGAGCGACCGGCGGGCTCGGACCCGGCCGGAATCCGGGGTCATGGTCACTTGACGACCAGTGCGGTCCTGTCGTCCACGGCTCCGCCATCGGGTACGGCGGCGAGAGCGAAGAGGCTGTCGAGGACCTGCTCCGACGTCGAGGTCGTCGTCTTGCTCACCACTTCCGTCAGCAGGTCGTCCGACCACATGCGCCCCGTTCGCAAGCAATCGCTGAGACCGTCGGTGAACAGGAGCAGCGTGTCGGCGCCCGATCTCCACTCGAGCTCGCGGCTGCCGTAGCGGTCGAACTCGGCAATGCCGAGAGGGGGATTCAAGGCCTCGAGTCGGACGGTCTCGTCCTCGCGGATTCTCCAGGCGTGTGGATGCCCCGCATTCGCGTATCGCAGGCTCCGGGCGGCCGGGTCGAGGACCGCGTAGCAGACCGTCATGTACATCTCGGTGGACTCCAGCTTGCGAACGAGCTCCCGGTGAATGCCCGAGAGTGCGGCCGCGGGGTCGTCGTGCTCCCGCGCCACCAGGGATGCCGCACTCATCGTGAGAGCCATGATCAGCCCGGCCGAATATCCATGCGAGCTGACGTCGCCGAGCATCACGCCGAGCCGATCGCCCGGCAGGCGGAGGATGTGGTAAAAATCTCCTCCCACCGAATCGGCCGGTTCACAGCGGGCCGCGATGTCCGCGAGATCCGAGAAGTCATCTGTCTCGGGAAGCAGCTTCAACTGCAGGTCGTGTGCGAGTGCCAGCTCGACCAGCATCCGTTCGCGCTCCACGCTGTCGTTGAGAAGCCTTCGATTCTCGAGCGCGGCAGCCAGGTGGCTCGCGACCGCCGATGCCAGCCTCTCCTCCCTGGCTCTGAACGGCGCGCGGCCCGGCGCTCCACGGAGCTTCAGCACGCCGATCGCGCCCCCCGTACCGTGCAGCGCCGTATGGCGCAGGGGCACCAGCAGCCAGGGCGTGTCCGCCTGCCCACCCGCCCGCCTGTCCAGGCCCGACTCCGCTCTTCCCTCACGGTACGCCCGGCCCAGCGGCGAAGGATCGAAGTTCGCTGCCGGGATCCTGTCGGGTCCGGTGGCACCCGGATTCATCGCCGGCGCCTCCCGGGCGATCCGCGACAGACCGAGACCATCGGGATCCGCCACCCAGACTTCCGCCTCCGCCGCGTCGAGGACCGATGCGGTTGCCAGCAAGAGCCGGCCGGCGGCCCGCTCCACTCCGACCATCGATCCGAGCGTCTCACCGACCGAGGTCAGGAGTTCGACTTCCTCGAGACGCGTCTCCAGTTCGCCGGCGAAGAAGTCAAGCTCCGATTCCGACGAGAGGAGCGGAGCCAGCGATTCCCTGAGCAGTTCGCCCAGCCGGAGTGCGTCTTCGCCTTCGCCTGCCTCGTACTCCACCAGCGCACGCTGCGTGTCCGAGATCGGCCACTCTTCCCGGCGAATCAACCCACCAGAGTTCGTTCCAGCGTCGCGGCCGATTCCATCGAACAGCGTGCGCCTTTCTCCCGGGGTCTCCAGGACGATCCGGACGCGCGTCCCCGTCAGACGTTCGAAGGCGGTGAGGAGCGCCGTGACTCTCTCTCCCCGCCGGGTGGGCGAGAGGTCGGCGGCGCCCGGCCCGGGAACGCCCCCCCCCGCGATTCCCGAAATACCGGCGGGATCAACCGCCCCGCGCGTCTCCCCGGGGGCCGGGCCGGAATCCTCAACCACGGAGCACCAGGGTCACGGCGTTTCCCACTTCGTTGAATCGGACCTCGTCGGCCAGGTTGCGGAGAAGGAAGAGGCCGCGGCCATGGCTGCGGCCCCGATTCTCGGGCAGGGTCGGATCGACCACGGCTGACGGATCGAAACCCGGGCCTTCGTCCGTCACGGTGACGACGATCTCCCCCGGCCGCAGCTCCGCCTGCACGCGAACGTGTTTCTCGGGATCCTGCCGGTTGCCGTACAGAATCGCGTTCGCCAGGGCCTCGCCGAGAGCCACCTTGAGATTCAGTGTCGCGCGCGGGCCTGCGAACGCGAGCCGCTCACACGCCTCGACGACCTCCGCGATCACGGCCTGAAGCAAGTCGGGCCGGGACGCGAACTCGAGTGCGAGGTCGCCATGCAGACCAGAGCGTCGGGCCCGGGTGCCGCCTCGTCCCGAAGAGTGCCGCGCCCATCGGAGTCCTACCTCCTCGGGATTCAGAGGCAGAAAGAGGTAATCGCCGACACCGGCCGCCAGGGCGGGAAGCAGTTGCTCGAATGACCGGTTGTCCACGAGAGCGACGATCTCGCACGCGAGCCCGAACGCGTCACGGGCCGCCCGCACTTCCGTTCCGCCGTTCTCGAGATCGAGAAACAGCAGGTCGGGCGAGTGCCCGGCCCACTCGCTGGAGGACCGCACGATCCGTGGTGCCGCGCCCCTTCGTTCGAGCAGCCGCGCCAGATTCCCTGCCACTTCGTCCCGGGCCGAGCTGATCAGGACGTTCGAGACACCGACTGCCGCCATCCGAGGGCCGTCAGAAGTCGGACAGGGCGGCGGCGCGCGTGTCCGCGATCTGGAACAGGGTGTCCAGCTTCGTCAGCTCGAACAGCGTCCGCAGGTCTTCATTCAGTCCTGCCAGTCGCAGCGCTCCGCCGGCCTCGCGGATCTTCTTGGACAGACTCACCAGGACTCCGAGTCCCGAGGAATCGATGTAGCTCGAGTCCGAGAAATCGATGAGGAACTTCCGATCTCCCATCTCGAGTCGCTCGAGAACGTTCGCCTTCAACTCCTGCCGGTTACCGACGATCAGCTCTCCATCGACGTTCACGATGGTGATCTCGCCGTCATCTCGAATCGAGAAGCTCATTCACACCCTCTCCCGCTGTGTCTCGCGATTCATTGCACTGCCGGCTCCGGTCCCGCGAGCAGAGCCGTGACGTACGCCACGTCTACAATGTCCTCGACCGACGCGCCACGCGAAAGATCGTTCAGTGGCGCGGCCAGCCCCTGCAGTATCGGTCCCAGGGCCCGCGCTCCGGCCAGGCGCTGGACCAGTTTGTACGCGATGTTGCCCGCATCGAGGTCCGGGAAGACGAGTACGTTCGCGCCTCCGTCGATCGGCGATTCGGGCGCCTTCCGTCGAGCCACGTCGGGGACGATCGCGGCATCGGCCTGCAGGGGCCCGTCGGCGGCGACATCCGGCCGACGGCGACGAAACCGGTCGACGGCCTCGGCGACCCGCGCGACCGACGCACCGGCAGCAGAGTCGCCGGTCGCATACGACAGAAACGCGACGCGAGGCACGTCTCCCACGATCCGGGTGCGCGCCCGACAGGCCGAATCGGCGATCTCCGCCAGTTGCTCGGCATCGGGATCCGGAACGACTCCGGCATCGGTGAAGGTGAGCACGAGCTCGGGGCGCTCGTCCGTCTGCGCGAGAACCATGTAGAAGGCGCTGGAAACGGTCTGCGTTCCGACGGCCGGACCGAGCAGCTGCAGGCCAGCCCGCAGGACCGTCGCCGTGGTGGCTTGCGCCCCGGCGACCACCCCGTCCAGGTCACCGGCCGCCAGCAGAGTGACCGCATGGCGGAGCGGATCGTCGCCCTCGCCGTCTCCGAAGAAGGCCACGGGCCGAATCTTTCCGTCTCCCTCGAGCCTCTCGATCGCGGCCGCCGTGCGTGGCTCGAGTGCTTCCGGGAACCCGATCCGCGTGCCGACGATCACCCTGTCGGGCAGGGTCGCGAGAAAGCTCAAAGGCCTGCGACGTTCGGGCCGAAGCGATCCACGAGATGGCCGAGGACCGTCGGTGGAACGAATTCGGAGACATCTCCGCCGAGGCTCGCGACCTCGCGCACCAGGGACGAGCTGAGGAACGTGTAGGAGGTGGCCGGTGCCATGAAGATGATCTCGATCTCCGGCCAGAGACTTCGGTTCATCAGGGCCATCTGAAACTCGTACTCGAAGTCGCTGACTGCGCGCAGGCCCCGCACGATCAGGCGGGCGCCCTGCTCCCGCGCGAAATCCACCAGGAGCCCCGAGAATGGCACCACCCGGATCGCCGGTTCGTCGGCATAGACCTCTTCGATCATGCCCACCCGCTCATCCATCGGAAACAGTGCCTGTTTGGCGTGCGTGGCCCGTTCCGCCACGGCGATCAGCACCCCGTCCGCGAGCTTCAACGCACGACGTACGATGTCGTCGTGCCCGAGGGTCAGCGGGTCGAAAGACCCCGGATAGATCGCGATCTGTGGCTCAGCTTGCACCGGTGTTGCCTCCCTTCGGAGCCGTGAAGAACGAAAGCACGGTGTCTCCGTACCTTCGCTGCCGGTCCGCGGATTCGCCGATCGATTCTGTCGCGCCATGCTCGAGGCAGAGCAACTCCGCGAACGGTCGGCGCTGGAACTCCTCTGCCAGGCGGACCGCGAGTCCGCGATCGTAGGGCGGGTCGGCCAGCGCGACGTCGAACCTCTCGACCGCGTCAAGGTCCGCGAGGAATCGGAACGCGTCCCGCCTGTGCAGTACGGCCCGATCCGTCACACCCAGACGCTCGACGTTGCGCCTCAGCACTTCGAACACCCGGCGATCCCGTTCGATGAAGTGAACGATGGTCGCGCCGCGCGACAATGCCTCGATGCCGAGCGCCCCCGATCCGGCGAACAGGTCGAGCACTGCTGCACCTTCGAGCCGACCCCCGAGCAGATTGAACCAGGCCTCCCGGACGCGCGCACCGGTCGGACGCGTGGTTCGGCCCGGCGGCGCGTCGATGTACCGCCCTCCCAGCGTGCCCGCGATGAGCCTGAGACTCACGGACGTGTACCCCGTGCCGTCGCGGCCACGGGCGCCCTCAAAGGGTCGAGGGGCGAAAATCGACGAGCTGGGCCTGGATTCGCGTGCGTCCGTTCCACTGGTTCTCCTCGAGCCGGTAGACCACGTCAACAGTGCCGGCCCCTTCCGCCTCGCGCCGTCTCTCCCCTGCGCCGAACCCGATACCCTCGAGGCGCTCCCCGTTCTGTTCGATCACGAATCGCAGGTGCGCCCCACCCGGTCCCACGGCCTGATTCTGCCGCAGCCCTGCTCGCCTCGAAACGAATACCGGAGCGGGATTCCCCTCACCGAACGGACCCGCGCGCTCGAGCCACGTCAACAGGTCCCGATCGATATCACGCACGTCCAGCTCGACATCGATCGCGACGTCGTCGACGGCCGGCTCCAGTCCGATCTCCCGGGCCGCGATTTCGAGGAACCCGTCGGCGAAGCTCTGCATGCGTTCTCGTCGAATCGAAAGGCCGGCCGCCATCCGATGTCCGCCATATCGCTCGAGCTGGTTCGATAGCTGCTCGAGGGCGGCATGCAGCTCGAACCCGCCTGCCGAGCGCCCTGAGCCACGCCCGGACTCGCCGTCGAACGACACTACGATCGCGGGCCTTCGCGTGGCATCCACGATCCTCGAGGCGACGATTCCGATCACCCCCGGGTGCCAGTCGTCGCCCCAGACGACCACGGCGCGATCCTCACTCGGATCGAAGCGCTCCGCCAGCAGCGTCTCGACCTCCGCATAGACTCGCTGATCGGCAAGTCGGCGCTCCGAGTTCCGACGATCGAGGAACCCCGCCAGTCTCTCGGCCTCCCTCGGGTCTTCCGTGACCAGCAACTGCAGTCCGGAATCCGCCGATCCCATCCGTCCGACCGAGTTCAATCGCGGGGCCACCCGGAACGAGATCTGTTCCGCTCCGATCGACTCCGAGCCTGTAACACCGGCCTTTGCCAGAAGCGCTCTCACGCCAGGCTTCCGGCTTCGTGCCAGCGCGCGAAGTCCCGCCTTCACGAGGATCCGGTTCTCCTGCTGCAGGGGCATCTGATCGGCTATCGTTCCGATCGCGACCAGGTCGAGATGCTGGTTTGCCTCTGCCTCCGGGATCCCCGCTCGATCGAACAGGGCCTGCACCAGCTTGAATGCGACACCGACACCGGCGAGGGGCTGGAACGGGTAACGGTTGTCCGCCCGCATCGGGTTGACCACAGCGAGGGCGGCCGGCATCCGGTCCCCGGGCCGGTGGTGGTCCGTAACGACGACATCCCGGCCCTGTCTTCGAGCCCTTGCCACCGCTTCGACCGCCGTCACGCCGCAGTCCGCGGTGACGATCAGCGAAGCGCCGATCCGGGCCGCCCGGACCAGGCCCGCTTCCGTGAGGTCATATCCGTCGCGGGTCCTGTGCGGCACGAAGCTCTCGACATCGGCGCCCGCCCGACGCAGGGCCAGGGTCAGCAGAGCCGTGGCCGACATGCCATCGGCGTCGTAGTCGCCGTGCACCAGCACCTTCTCGCCCTTGTCGATCGCCGATTCGATCCGCCGGACGGCCAGTTCCATGTCGGGAAGCAGAAACGGGTCGTGGAGGTCTTTCAGCCGGGGCGCGAGGAAGTCGCGGATCTCGGAAACGTCGGTCAGACCTCGGCTGAGCAGAAGTCGTGCGAATGCAGGAGGACACCGGAGTCGGGCCGCGAGCTCTTCCACCCGATCCGGTGGAATCGCCGGTGCCTGGCTCCAGCGGTGCCCCCCGGACCCCTTGCTGGTCACGGCGGGCTGTCGCCCGTTCGAGCTGTCGCGTCGCTCAGCGGTCCGCGTGCAGAATGACCCCGCACGTCTCGCAAACGATCAGTTTCTGCCCACCTCGAATCTCGGCCTGACGCTGTTTGGGGATCGACGTGAAGCAGTGGCCGCACACCCCGTCGATCACCGGCGCGAGGGCACTGGTCGTTCGACCGGTGCGCACCCGGTCATAGAGTGCCCGCACGGAATCGTCGATGCGCAGTGCCCGGTTCTCCCGTCGGTCACCCTGGATGGCGACTTCGTCCTCGAGTTCCATCCTCCGGCGCCCGATCACGGCGAGCCTCTCCTGAGCGGCGGCCTCTTCCCGTGCCAGCTCCTCCGCGATTTCCTGTCGGGCGGCGCGACATTTTTCCTGTTCCTGCATGGCCTCGAGCATCGTCGTCTCGGCCGCGTCGAGATTCTGCCGGGCTGCGTCCATTTCCGCCCGGGCGGCGAGGTGGGAGCGCTGGTTGATGACCTCCTGCGCCCGCTCCTGGAGTCGCTTCACCGTGGCGCGACCGGCCTGGACCGTACGCTCCGCCTGGCGCAATTGCCGGTCGGCCCCATCGACCTTGACTTCCGCCTCCGACTCGCGCCGGCGAAGGGCCTCGAGGCCCTCCTCGAGCAGACTGGTCTCGGCATCCAGCTCTCGGAGCTCTGCTCGACTGCGGGCGATCGCCCCGTCCAGCTCCTGCAACGACAAAAGGTCATCCACGACTTCACTCACGATCACGCTCTCCGTCATCTGTGTATCCATTCCGTTCCGGGACACCGCCCGGTACTCATCCAGCCGAACCGATCGTGCGGTCGGCGTAGTTTCTCACGAAGCTCAGCGGGACTCCCGCAGCTCTCAGCTCTCTGGCGATCTCCGACTTCTCAGCCAGGAGCCGACGCGCCTGCTCTGAGTCAGCCAGGTCCAGCTCACGGTCGATCTGCCCGAGGCGTTCGAGTCGCTCGCGGTGCAACAATCGCCTCAGCGCTTCCTCGTACACGTCGCCGGGGTGCACGAGCTCGGTCGAGTCCTTGAGCAGCCGGCGCAGCAGGGCTCCCTCCTCCAGCTCGAGAGCCTCCTCGATCGACGCCGTCTCCTGCTCCGGGTCCGATTCGAGAAGCGCTACATAGATGGAGTGCAGACCCGGCTGCCGAAAGTGACCCGGAGACAGACCCCGTTCGACCGATCTCTCGATCAGCGACCGGTCCCGCAGGAACAGAAGCAGCAGTCCGCGCTCGGCGGCCACGTCGGCCTCGGACCCGTGTCCGGTCCCTGTTTCCGACGCATCCCGGTTCGAAGGGGATCGTCCGGATCGAGAAGACCTCCGTACGACCTCGCGAGAATGGCTCTCTGATCTCGCTCTCGCCACCTCGCGGACCAGTGTCTCCCGCCGCACGCCGGTCCGCTCCGCCGCCCGCGCCAGGTAGAGGTCCTGCAACGCCGGATCTCGCACTGCGCGAAGGGTGCTGAGCAGGCCGTCCACTGCTCTGCGCCGACCCTCTATGCTGTCGAGCAGCCCATGACGCTCCAGGATCTGCAGCTTCCGCTCCAGAACATCCACGGCATCGCCGATGAGCCGTGCCAGGGCGCCCGGTCCCTGCTCCCTCAACAGCGAATCGGGATCCTCGCCCGGCGGCAGCGTTACGACCATCGGGTGGAGACCTGACGCCAGAAGCGTATCACCGGCCCGAAACGTTGCCTTCAGGCCGGCATCGTCACTGTCGTAGAGCAGGTAAACCTTCCGGCCGTAGCGTCCGAGAAGCTCCGCCTGTTCCGGCGTCAGGGAGGTGCCGAGCGGTGCGACCGCGGTGCTGAAGCCGTGCCGGTGCAGGGCGAGCGCATCCATGTAGCCCTCGCTCAGGATCGACGAGTCCTCCCGGCGGATCTCGTGACGAGCCCAGACGAGCCCGTACAGCGTGCGACCCTTATGAAATATCGGGCTCTCCGGCGAATTGATGTACTTCGGAATCGCATCCGACTCGGCCGACAGGATCCTCCCGCCGAATGCGATGGGTCGGTCGCGAAGATCGTGGATCGGGAATATCAGCCGGCCCCGGAAACGGTCGTACGGTTCCTCCGCCCGTTCGCTCGTGGCCAGGAGACCGGCCTCCAGCAGCAGCTCGTCATCGATGCCACGGTCCGCAGCGGCGTCTCTCAGCCCCCGCCACCGGTCGGGTGCCCAGCCGATGCCGAACCGTTCGATTTCGTCCTCCTGAAAACCGCGACCGACGAGGTACGTTCGGGCTCGCTCGCCTTCCTTCTCCTCCTCCAGACGATCCCGGAACCACTCCTCCGCGAATGCGACGACCTCTCGCAACGGTCCGAACGGATCCTCGCGCACCTCCCGGTCCTCGGGGACCTCGACGCCGACCCGGGCTGCCACGTGCCGGACCGCCGACGGGAAGTCGAGCCCGAGATGTTTCATGAAAAAGGCGAAGACGTCGCCGCCTTCGCCGCACACGAAACACTTGAACAGGTTCCGCGCGGGATCCACGGAAAAGTTCGGGCCCTCGCCCCCATGAAGAGGACAGGGCCCGCGCCACGTTCGTCCGGAACGCTTGAGAGGCATGTACTCGCCGAGGAGCTCGACGATCTCAGCTCGTTCTCGAATCTCCTCGACCAGTGCGTCGCTTACCATCTACCGCCTTGGATCATTCGCCACTCCTTCGGAACTCGACTACGGTAACCCCGGATCCCCCTTCCTCGAAACCTCCCGGCCTCAGACGATCGATACGTCGATCCCCTGCCAGCAATCGTCCGACCTCTTCGCGCAGCGCGAAAGTGCCCTTTCCGTGGATGATCCGCAGAGAGGGGAGATCGACGACGTGAGCGGCGTCCACTGCCGGAAGCAACGCCTGTTCGATCTCGTCGACCCGAAGACCCCGCAGATCGACCTCCGGGCGGGCGAGCATGTCCGGGATCTCGGATACGCCCGGAATCGGCTTGCGCCTGCTGCCCGTCTTCGACGGATTCGACCTTCCCATCCCTCCGGGCCGGGTCGTCGGCTCCATGTCGGTCAGGGGCACGTCCAGTCTCACACCGTCGGCGTCGAGAATCACCCGTTCGCCGCGCAATTCCGCCACGACCCCTTCGACCCCCAGAGACCTCGATCGCACCTGATCTCCCGGACGAACATCTCCTGCCGTCCGTGTCCCTGAGCCGTCGGGTGCACCCTGATCGCTCGTCCCCCCGGTGCTCTTCGCCTCCCGAAACAGGTGTTCCACGCGTGACCGGACCCGTGCCGCCTCTGCCTCGGCGATCGCGGGGTGAGCATCACTTGCCGCGCGTCGGAATTCCGCCCGAAGGCGACGGATCTCTTCGGCGACGGATCGGCGGGCATCCCGCAGGTACTCCTCGGCCTTCGCGCGCCCCTCGCGCTCCAGGCGTCGCTCGGTCTCGACGGCCCGTGCCTCGGCGTCCGACAGCCGCTCCTCCCGTTCCTTCAGGCGTCGGTCTTCGACCTGTGCTGCCGCCGTCATGGCCGAGAGTTCGGCTTCCCTTTTCTCGAGCTCTGCGAGAAGCGCCTCGATGCCACGATCGCCGGCACCGATCCGTGACTGCGCCTCGCGAATCACGTCATCAGGCAGACCGAGCCGGGTAGCGATCTCGATCGCGTAGCTCCGCCCCGGTCGATCGCGCACCAGGCGGAAAGTCGGGCGGAGGAGGCGGGTGTCGAACTGGAGGGAGGCATTTACGATGCGGTCATCTTCCGTGGCCAGAGCTTTCAGAGCGCCGAGGTGAGTCGTGGCTACGGTAAGACCCGCCTGACTTGCAAGGCGCGTAAGTACCGCAGCCGCGAGCGCCGCTCCCTCTGCGGGATCGGTGCTCGAGCCGATCTCATCGAGAAGCACCAGCGAGTCGGCCTCGGAGTTCTCGAGGGTCCGTCTCACACCGCTCACCTGGGCACTGAACGTGGAGAGCGAAGCGGATACCGACTGCTCGTCTCCGATCACCGCGAAGAGTTTCCCGAACCCGGGGAGCCGTGTACCCGGGCCCACGGGCGGCAGCACGCCGGCCTGGGCGAGCAGACAGGTCAGTCCGATCGTCTTCAACAGGACCGTCTTGCCTCCTGCGTTCGGACCGCTGATCAGCAGAACCGTCTCGCCGGCGTACAGATCGAGATCGAAGGGAATCGAGGGCTCCGGGCCTTCGATCAGCAGGGGGTGGTGGGCGGCAACCAGGCGAAGTGCGAATTCCGATGGCCCACTTGCGTCCTCCGCGAGGAACTCGGGACGCGTCCCCCCGTGATCCAGTGCCCAGCGTGCGCGTGCGTACAACGAATCCGCCTCGGCGAGTGCTTCCAGCGTCGACTCGAGCTCGGGCAAGTGCGGGCGCGCGGCGTCGGTCAGGGCAGCCAGGATCCTCGCGATCTCCCGGCCCTCTTCCCTCTCGAGCTCGGCCAGCCGATTCATCGGTTCAATGGCGAGCGGTGGCTCGACGAAAACCGTCTGGTGGGTCGCAGATTCGTCGTGTACGATCCCGCCTACCTCTGACCGGCCCTCTCGCCGGATCGGTATGCAGTATCGGCCGGCGCGGATCGTGACCGAGGCATCGTTGAGCCGGATCCGGTCCGGAAGAGCCCGGGCGAAGCTCTCGAGCTTCGAGACCAGCCTCGACCGCGCCGATCGCATTCCACGACGGATCTTCCGGAGTTCGGGCGACGCCGAGTCCCTGACAGAGCCGCCATCGTCGATCGCCGCCGAAATCTCGGACTGGAGGTCGGGCTCGTTGACCAGCCTTCCCCCCAATTCCAGCAGGGCCGGAAGCTCGTCGGGAAATCTGCGCAGGTGGGAGCGCGCGCTGCGCGAAGACCCGAGCAGCGTGGCGAGGCCGAGGAGCTCGCCCACGTCGAGGACCGCTCCTTCGATTCCCAGCCGCCGCACCGCCGGCCGAACATCGGGAATCACCGGGGGCGACCAATCCAGCTTGAGCAGCAGACCCACCATCTGGTCGGCCAGATCGAGCCTTCGTTCCGAGTCGGCGAGCACCGTGGAAGGCCGCAGACCGCGTACGTGCTCGGCTCCGAGCTCCGACGTCGCGGCCCGCGCGATCCGATCGAGCACCTCGTACCAGTCGAGGCGAGACAGCGAGTCGAACGGACTCACCCGATCTCCGGGTGCGGCTGGTTCTCGCATCTCGCGAGCGTCAACCCGGCGGCCAGTGCATGCGCCGACCGCCGAGAAGATGGAAATGCAGGTGCATCACGCTCTGGCCAGCACGCTCTCCGACGTTGGTTACCACGCGAAAACCCTCCTCGTGCAGGCCTTGCTGGCGCGCGACCTCGGCCACGGCCTGAAGCAGGTCACCGCCGAGACCGGGACTCGAGCCCAGGTCGGCCGCACTCTCGACATGATCACGCGGGATCACGAGCAGATGGACGGGGGCCTGCGGTTGAATGTCCCGGAAGGCCAGCCAGCCGTCACCTTCTGCTACGATATCGGCCGGGATCTCGCCCGCCGCGATCCGACAGAACAGGCATTCGTTGCTCATGAGTCGTCCCCCTGGTGTCTGCTGCTCCTGAGCCGGCGCGCGACCTGTCGGCGCCGCGCTCACTCCTGGTCGACTTCCTCCGCTTCCGACATCGCTCGCTGTGCGGCCACCGCGACGGAAGCCAGAGCGGCCGTCTCGAATCGTAACACGGTGGGACCGAGCCCGGCCGTGAGAAATCCAGCCTCGACACAGCGGTGGATCTCCTCCTCCGTGAACCCGCCCTCCGGACCCACCAGCACGGTCACGGGATCTCTCGCCGCCGCGAGTCGGGTGGCGAGGCGAGGCCCGCTCCGATGGAGGAGAATCCCGGTGCCGGTCGCCCGGGCCGAAAAACGTTCGACGAAATCCGACAACTCGACCGGAGCCCGGATCTCGGGAAGCCGCGCGCTTCCGCTCTGCTTCATGGCTGAAAGGGCCCGGCGTTCCGCCTTGGCGCGAAAGCCCGCCGATCGGCCCGCGTCGGAGACGGATTTCGATCTCGCCGTCTCCACGAGCGAGATGATCTGCACTCCGAACTCGGTGGCCTTTTCGATCAGCCACAACATCCGGTTGCGGTTTCCCACCGCCACCGCGAGTTCCAGGGGCAGGGACTCGGGTGCCGCGCGAGACTCGAGAAGCAGCGCCTCCCGCCGGTGGCCGCGCAACCTCCCGAGTCTTGCAGCGCGCATGTATCCCTGACCGTCGGTGAGGAGAATCGTCTCCCCCTCGTCCAGCCTCAGGGACCGGAGGTGACGGGACTCATCCTCATCGAGAAGTACGATTTCTCCCGGGTCCCGGGCAGCCACGTCCCCATGATAGAATGAGAACGGTCGTCCTTCCTGCTCTGCCAACATGCGTGGAATCTGCGGCCGGGTTTCCCGCCGGCGCCAGACGCGCACGCCGTGACCCGCCGGGGTTCCCCTTTCCCCGGCCGCTTCGAGTCCGCAATCTGTAGCGGATACAACCGATCACTGGGAATTGGGAGATAGGTCCTTGACGAAGTCCCGGCCTACAGGACCGATCGCGGGCGTGGATCCCGAGGAGACACCAGGCGAAGGTATGGACGTGAGATTGAAGCTGGCAGGTGTAGAGGTCGAACGGGACCGCGGCTCCCACGCTCACGTGGTCGTGGAGCTCGAGATCGCGGATCGCACCGAGCGGGGTGAGGCGGATGGCGTAGGGACCGAGACCGTCGAATTGCGCCTCGCCGCCGAGGCCACCCTGGCGGCGATTCACGCCGGGCTGGGCAAGACTCGCTTCCGGCTACTCGGAGTGAAACGCATTCATGCCTTCGACGCCGACGTGATCCTCGTGGTCCTTCGCGAGCAGGAAGGGGACGCGATGCGGCGCTTCGTAGGAGCCGTGCCCGTGCGCGAGACCCTCGTTCACGGAGCCGCCGCCGCCGTTCTCGATGCTACCAATCGCGTGCTGGCGGGTAGTCCGAATCCCTGAGCCCACGGCCGGCGGACTCTCAGGCCCGCTACGTTCCCCCGTCGTCCGCCGAGAGCAGGAATACGGCTCCGAGAGGTGGTAGAGCGACGGTCAGTGACCAGGGTTGTCCGTGGAACGAGGAACGCTCAGCCTCCACTCCACCCAGGTTGCCCCACCCCGAACCTCCATAATGTTCGGCATCCGAGCAAAGCAGTTCCTTCCACGATCCGCCCACGGGTACTCCGACCTTGTAGTCTGACCTCGGAACGGGCGAGAAGTTGCAGATGACCAGAACGGATCGGAGCCCGTCCCGGGAGCGCCGGAGAAAGCTGATCACGTTCTGTTCGCTGTCGTCGGGAGCGATCCACTCGAAGCCGGTAGGGTCGCAGTCCAGCTCATGGAGCGCCGGCTCTTCGCGGTAGAGCCGGTTCAGGTCGCCGAGCCAACGCATGACGCCCGCATGCGGCGCCTCCTCGAGCAGGTCCCAGTCCAGAAACTCCTCGTGATTCCACTCACGCCTCTGCGCGAATTCCGCACCCATGAACAGCAGCTTCTTGCCGGGCTGCGCATACATCAGCCCGTAGAGAAGGCGCAGGTTCGCGAATTTCTGCCACACGTCACCCGCCATACGGTCCCAGAGTGAGCCCTTTCCGTGGACGACTTCATCGTGCGAGAACGAGAGCACGAAGTTCTCCGAGAAGGCGTACAGCTGGCGGAACGTCAGGTCGTTGTGGTGCCACCTGCGGTGCACGGGGTCCTTGCCCATGTAGCGCAGGATGTCGTGCATCCAGCCCATGTCCCATTTCAGTCCGAAACCCAGTCCGCCGATGTACGTCGGCTTCGTCACCGCTGGCCATGCCGTCGATTCCTCGGCGACGGTCTGCACCCCCGGGGTGTTCCCGTACGCCTCTTCGTTCATTCGGCGCAGAAGGTAGACCGCGTCCAGATTCTCCCGACCGCCGTGCTCGTTGGGAATCCACTCCCCGTCCTCGCGCGAATAGTCCCGGTACAGCATCGAGGCGACCGCATCCACGCGCAGTCCATCGGCGTGAAATTCCTCGAGCCAGTACTTCGCGCTGGAGATCAGGAAGCAGCGCACCTCGTGACGGCCGTAGTTGAAGATCCAGCTGCTCCAGTCCGGGTGGAATCCGAGACGCGGATCGGCGTGCTCGTAGAGGTGGGTGCCGTCGAACCAGCCGAGGCCGTGGCCGTCGGTCGGAAAGTGGGAGGGGACCCAGTCGAGGATGACTCCGATCCCGCGCTGGTGAAGGTAATCGATGAAGTACTTGAGGTCCTCGGGAGTACCGTACCTGCCCGTGGGGGAGAAGTAGCCCGTCACCTGGTAGCCCCAGGACCCGTAAAACGGGTGCTCCATCACCGGCATGAGTTCGACGTGCGTGAAGCCGGTCGCCGCGATGTGCTCGGCTACCCGAGGCGCCAGCTCGCGCCAGCCCGGCCATCGGTCCCCCTCCCGGTCCGGCGGGGCCCAGGAGCCCGGGTGGAGCTCGTAGATGCTCATCGGTTGGTCCAGCGCCTGCCGCGTCTCGCGGCCCTGGATCCAGGCTTCGTCGCCCCACTCGTAGATCGCGTCGTGAACGAGCGAAGCCGTCTTGGGCGGGACTTCGGAGCGGCGCGCGTACGGATCAGCCTTCTCGATCGACGTACCTTCCTTCGTCCGGATGTGAAACTTGTAGGCCTGTCCCGGACGAACACCCGGAAGAAAGGTCTCCCAGACCCCGGAGCTGGCGCGGGGAGACATCGGTGCGTCCAGCGGATTCCAGGCGTTGAAGTCCCCGACCACGGAGACCTCTCGCGCGTTCGGAGCCCACACGGCAAACCAGAATCCGGGCTCGCCCGCCTGTCGGCCCGAATGACACCCGAGCTTCTCCCAGATCCGGAAGTGTGTCCCCTCGTTGAACAGGTGAAGGTCGAGATCCGTCAGGGGTCCGCGCTCTGCTGAGGGTGGCTCGTGGTCGAAATGCATCGAATCTCCCCGGGCGCGCGCGATCGCGCCGCTTCGCGTTGACACCGTCCGTCGACAGAACCCGCACGACCGTCAAGCTAGCGCGAGATCGACGACCGTGGGAAGACGCCTGTCGGGAGCGTCAGGACTGCCCGGTGAGTGACCGCTGTCGTCACTCGTCATCGGGTCGCGCAAGGCTCGGCCGAGTGGTATCCTTGGCTCGGCCCCTTCCCCGGTGCGGGTGGACGTTGGCCGATCGGACATCATCTCCAGACTTCGATGGAACGGTACGCACATGAGCACGGAAGCGGGCTCGACGGCGAACCGCGGCACGGGCGGTGACGACGACGCCCGACTCGCGGCGATGTCGATCGAGGAACTCACGGTCCACACGATCCGGACGCTCTCGATGGACGCGGTTCAGGCCGCCAACTCGGGCCACCCCGGAGCCCCGATGGCGCTGGCTCCCGTCGGGTATCTGCTCACCAGACAGCTCCGCGCCAATCCCGGGAACCCCGCCTGGCCGGACCGGGACCGCTTCGTACTCTCGGCCGGACATGCATCGATGCTCCTGTATGCGATGCTTCACCTCTCCGGTTACGACCTCTCGCTCGACGACATTCGAGCGTTCCGGCAGTGGGGCAGCCGGACGCCGGGACACCCGGAGTTCGGCCACACGCCCGGTGTGGAGACGACGACCGGTCCCCTGGGCCAGGGCCTGATGACCGCCGTCGGCATGGCACTCGCGGAGGCGCACCTCGGAGCCGTGTACAACCGACCCGGCTTCCCCGTCGTTGACCACGGAACGTGGGTGCTGGCCAGTGATGGCGACATGATGGAGGGCGCGTCGCACGAAGCGGGCTCGCTCGCTGGGCACCTGCGGCTCGGCAAGCTGAACGTGATCTACGACGACAACCGGATCACGATCGACGGTGCCACCGACCTGTCTTTTTCAGACGACACCGCAGCCCGTTTCGCGGCGTACGGATGGGACGTGATCGACGTCGGCGATGCCTCGGAAAATCTCCCCGTGCTGGCTGAGGCGATGGCCGCGGCAAGGGCCGAGACCGGGAGACCGTCCCTGATCCTTGTCCGCTCGCACATCGGTTTCGGGTCCCCGCACAAGCAGGACTCCTCGGCGGCGCACGGCGCCCCGCTCGGCGCTGAGGAGGTTCGGCTCACCAAGGAGGCCTACGGTTGGCCGGCCGAGTCGAAGTTCCTGGTCCCCGATCGAGTCCGCTCGCACATGGCAGAGGTAGGCGAACGAGGAAGCCGGCTCGAGGCCGAGTGGAATGAACGGGTCGAGCGGTACGCGGTGGAGTATCCCGATGAGGCTGCAGCTCTGCGGCGCGCCCTGGCGAACGAACTGATCGACGGGTGGGACGCGGCGCTGCCTCGCTTCCATGCCGCTGACGGACCGATGGCCACGCGCTCGGTTTCCGGCAAGGCGCTCAACGCTCTGTCGGGCGCAGTGACCACGCTGGTGGGTGGCAGTGCGGACCTGGCCGGATCCAATAACACGCAAATCGAATCGAGCGGTTATGTCTCGCCCGGAGACTGGGGACAGCGCAACGTCCACTGGGGGATCCGGGAACACGCCATGTGCGCTGCCTGCTCGGGCATGTCGCTGCACGGAGGCATCCGACCGTACGCGGCGACCTTCCTCGTGTTCACGGACTACGCACGTCCAGCGATCCGGCTGGCCGCCCTGATGGGTCAGCCGGTGATCTACGTGATGACCCACGACTCGATCGGACTCGGGGAAGATGGACCCACCCACCAGCCCATCGAGCACCTGGCTGCGCTCCGGGCAATTCCCGGTCTGCGGGTCATCCGTCCCGCGGACGCGAACGAAACGGTCGAGGCCTGGCGAGTGGCCGTGTCGCGGACTGACGGTCCGACGCTTCTCGCCCTGACGCGGCAGAAAGTTCCCGTGCTCTCCGCTGACGATCACGTCGCGTCGGACGCACTGGCGCGCGGCGCCTACGTGCTCGCGGATTCCCCGAACGGACGTCCCGATCTGATCCTCATCGCGACCGGTTCCGAGGTCGCGCCTGCACTGGAAGCCCGCGAGAAGCTCGTGCAGCAGGGCGCCCGGGTCCGTGTGGTGAGCATGCCGAGCTGGGAGCTGTTCAGGGAGCAGGAGGCCGCGTATCGGGACGCTGTCCTGCCGCCCGACGTCACAGCCCGAATCTCGATCGAAGCGGGGTGCACGCAGGGCTGGCGGGAGTGGATCGGCGACCGCGGCATCGCGATCGGTATCGACCGATTCGGGGCGAGCGCGCCGGCCGCGGAGCTCTTCGATCATTTCGGATTCGACGTCCCGGCGATCGTCGCCGCCGCTCTTCGACTGCTGGAGGACTGATCCGATGCGGATCGCAATGGGATCGGACCACGCCGGCTGGAGCTACAAGGACGTCCTCGCCCGTGACCTTCGGGACGCCGGTCACGATGTCCTGGATCTCGGAACCCACGGACCCGAATCGGTCGATTACCCCGACTTCGCTCGACCCGTCGCGGAGTCGGTGGCTCGCGGCGAGGCGGCACGCGGGATCCTGCTCTGCGGCAGTGCCATCGGGGTGAGCCTCGTGGCCAACAAGGTGCCCGGGATTCGGGCTGCCGTCAGTCACGACTGTTATTCCGCCCACCAGGGTGTGGAGCACGACGATGTGAATGTCCTATGCCTCGGCGCCCGGGTGATCGGTATCGAGCTCGCCCGCGAGATCGTATTCCGCTTCATTGATGCTCGTTTCAGCGAGGATCCCAGGCATCGGCGGCGGCTGGACAAACTGAATGCAGTAGAACGTACTTACCTGAAGGACCCGGAGACGGCATAGGGCAAATGGAATCACTTTTCGAGCTGCTGGAGCACGGCCAGAGCTACTGGCTGGACAACCTCTCTCGCGAGATGATCCGTGACGGATCACTGGCTCGCCGGGTCGAGGCCGAGGGTCTACGAGGCGTGACATCGAATCCGGCGATCTTTCACAAGGCGATCTCCGGCGGAACGCTGTATGCGGACCAGATCGAAGCGCTCGCAGGAGAAGGCCTCACGGTCGCGGAGATCTACGAGGAGCTCGCGGTCACGGACGTCCGTGAGGCCTGCGACGTGCTTCGGCCGGTCTGGCAGTCGTCGGACGGCGTGGACGGCTACGTCAGCCTCGAAGTCTCGCCCCACCTGGTGCACGACACCGATGGCTCGATCGAGGAGGCGAAGCGGCTCTGGGGAGCCGTGGATCGGCCGAACCTCATGGTGAAGATTCCGGGCACGCCCGCGGGTGTTTCGGCCATCGAGGAGCTTCTCTACGACGGCGTCAACGTCAACGTTACACTGCTGTTCTCCGTCCCGGCCTACGAGGCGGTTCATCGCGCATACCTCAACGCCCTCGCTCGTCGACGGGAGGCGGGGAGACCGCTGGGAACGGTAGCCTCCGTGGCCAGCTTTTTCCTGAGCCGCATCGATGTCCTGGTGGACGGCCTTCTGTCGCAGCGCATCGACCGTCGGGCGGCCGACCCCGAAGGTCCCGCCTCGCTCCTCGGCACTGCGGCGATCGCCAGCGCACGCCTCGCATACCGCAGCTTCGAATCGGTGCTCGACGGAGACGAATGGAGTGCCCTGGTCGAGGCCGGAGCCCGCCCGCAGCGATTGCTGTGGGCGAGTACGAGCACCAAGAACCCGCTCTACGATGCCGTCCGTTACGTCGAGCCTCTCGTCGGACCTCATACGGTCAACACGATGCCGGAGGTAACGATCGAGGCATTCGGCCAGAACGGCCGGGTCCTCCCCGGCGCGATTCGGGAGGGAGTCGAAGACGCGCAACGTGTCTTCCACGACCTCGAGAATCTCGGCATCGACATGCACGCGGTCTGCGAGCAGCTGGTGAACGAGGGTGCCGATAAGTTCATCGTCCCCTTCGATGCACTGATCTCGGGGCTGGCCGATCGCAGGCGTGAGGCGTTGGCGCGGCGCCTGCCCGAGGCGGCCTGGGTGGGAGAATCTGGTGACGGTGTCCCGCAGGCGCTGGTCGCCGCTGTCGCCGAGCAGAGGTACGGCACCCGGCTCGTCGCCGGCGATCCATCGCTGTGGACCGACGACCCGGATGTGGCCGGTAGAATCCGTCAACGTCTGGGCTGGATCCAGGCGCCGCAGCGAGCCGCGGATGACCTGTACGAGTTCCAGCGCTTCGCGTCCGAGGTCCGCGAAGAGGGTACGGCACACGTTCTGGTGCTGGGGATGGGAGGCAGCAGCCTCTGTCCTCTCGTGGCGTCGGAGACCTTCGGTCGGATCGAGGGCTGGCCGGAATTGCTCGTTCTCGACGACGTCGATCCGGAGGCGATCCTGGCCACGATGGACCGCATCGACCCGTTGAACACCCTCTTCCTCGTCTCCAGCAAGTCCGGCACGACGATCGAGACGATCTCGCTGTACCGTCACTTCTACGACCTCGTCGCCGCGTCCGGCGATCCCATGCCGGGAGGCCGATTCGTGGCGCTTTCGGATCCCGGGTCTCCGATCGTCGCCGAAGCGCAGGAACGGGGATTTCGAAGGACCTTCGAGACCCCGGGTGACGTAGGAGGGCGCTTTTCCGCCCTCACCGCCTTTGGACTCGTGCCGATGGCGCTGGCCGGCTACGACGTGGAAGCCATCGTCCAATCTGCGAGGGACATGCAGGCCGACTGCGGTCCCGAGATCCCCGACGCACGAAATCCCGGTGTTCGCCTGGGGATGGCGCTCGCGGCGCACCGCGAGGCGGGGCGTGACAAGTTGACGCTGATCGCCTCGCCGGGCCTCAGGACTCTCCCACTCTGGATCGAGCAGCTGGTGGCCGAGAGCACCGGCAAGCAAGGCACCGGAATCGTGCCGGTGACGAACGAACCCCTGGCCGATCCGGCTGCCTATGGACCGGACCGGCTCTTCGTCCTGCTTTCGCTCGCCGGGGAACGGAATCTCGCGGAAGATGCGACGGCTGAGGCTCTTGCCGACGAGGGCCACCCCGTGCTCCGCATCGTACTTCCCCAACCGGAGGCGATCGGAGGTGAATTCCTGCGCTGGGAGATCGCCACCGCCGCAGCCGGTGCACTGCTGGGGGTGAATCCGTTCGATGAGCCGGACGTGACCGCCAGCAAGTCGATCACCCGCGAGATCCTCGACGCGACCCCCGCGGGTACGATACCCGATAGCGGGGATCCGGTCGCCGCTGAGGATTCACTGGAAGTTCACCTCGTGGGTTCCGCAGGTTGGAGCGAAGGATTGGACCGTGAGAACGCGCAGGCACTGATCCGTGACTTCGTCGGGCTCGTGCGGCCGGATGACTATCTCGCCTCGCTCGCCTTCCTGGCCGCGACGCCCGAGCGCGAATCCCTGCTGGAATCTCTTCAGGCGCTGCTGCGCCGCCGAACCGGTGCTGCCGCGACGGCTGGCTTCGGGCCCCGCTACTTGCATTCCAGTGGGCAGCTGCACAAGGGCGGTCCGAACACCGGGCTGTATCTGCTGCTCACCTCGGACGCCGCCCGGGACCTTCCGATTCCGGAATCCGAACACACTTTCGCCGCCCTCCAGCGAGCGCAGGCCATGGGCGATGAAAGGGCACTTCTCGAGCGGGACCGCCGGGTGCTTCGGCTGAATCTGGGCTGGTACGTGGAAGACGGACTGGAGGCGTTGATCGAAGCGCTCGAGTGAAAATCGCGGGGCACCGGATTCTCAGCCGGGGCCGCCGTCCCGACGGCCCTGTTCATCTCCCGCCCAGACCGCCTTCATTGCCGGAGATCGAAACACCAGCGCCGAGCCCCATGTGATCAGTGTGACGACGCCGAGGATCACGGCCATCCGGATCCACGGCTGACCGGCCTCCATGCGGCGGCCTGCGATCTGCCACAGGGTACGCAACCATTCGAGGCCGGCGATCAGCAGGGCCAGTTGCACGAGGTGCGCCGCCCACGGCTGACGGACGAGCAGGACCAGAGGCAGGGCGAGCGACAACAGCATGAGGACCGTCGTTCCAGCCCGAGAGAAGTGCGCCGCCATCAGGACCGCACTCAGGAATACCGGAATCAGTCTCAAGAATACCTTCATCGACATCCTCTCGAAGGGGCTCCGGGCCCTGCTGCCCGGACCTGATCGCGTCGGCATGCGGGCGAGGGCCGCCTCGTTGCGAGACAGCCCTCGCGCTGCTCCCACTCCTGGTTCTCACGCGACCTACTCGAGGACGTGAATGTTCCTCGCGGCGCAGATCTCCTTCAGCTCCTTCGGCCAGACCGTGACACTGACCTCTCCGAGGTGCGCTTTGCGCAGGAGGAGCATGTAGGTGCGCGACTGCCCGATGCCGCCACCGATACTGAGAGGGATCTCATCGTTCATGATCGCCTGGTGATACGGCTGCTCCAGAAAGTCCATCTGGTCGCTGAGCTCGAGCTGCTTCAGCAGCGTCTCCTTGGTGACCCGGATTCCCATCGACGTGAGCTCGTGACGACGCTTCGTCACCGGGTTCCACACCAGGATGTCACCGTTCAACCCGTGCGTGTCCTTGCCGGTCTCGGCGGAGGTGTCCGTGATCCAGTCATCGTAGTCCGCGGCACGCATCTCGTGGGGATACCCGTCCTTCAGCACCGATCCGATCCCGATGATGAAGATCGCCGGCGCATGATCCTGGATGACCCGGGTCTCACGCTGCTTGCGCGGAAGGTCCGGGTACATTTCGAGGATCTCCTCGGCATGCAGGAAGACGAGCTCGTCCGGTAGCGGTGGGTACCGCGGGTCGTTCAGCGCCGGGTAATTCGTCAGCGCGTGCTCCTCCGCTTCCTTCAGCACCTTCCAGATGCTTCGGACCGTCGACTTCAAAAACTCGAGGTTCCGCTGATCCGCCGTGATCACCTTTTCCCAGTCCCACTGGTCCACGTAGCTGCTGTGGTCGTGGTCGAGGAAGTAGTCCTTGCGCACGGCGCGCATGTCGGTGTTGATGCCCTCGCCCACGTCACAGCCGTACAGCTTGAGCGCCGGTCTCTTCCACTTGGTCGCAGCCTGCACGACGCTGGCCCGGATCGGGGTCTCGAGTCCGAGGCCGGCATTGAACTCGATCGGCGTCCTCGAGCCGTCCCGGTCGAGCATGTCGTTCACCCCGCTCTCGACCGTGACGATCAGCGGCACCTGGACCATCATCAGGTTCAGTTCGCGTGCCAGTCCGTCCTCGATGATCCGTTTCACGTCATACAGCGCCTTCTGCGTTTCCTTGCGGTCGAGCAGCGGGCTGTAGTCATCGGGCAGGATTTTCGCGACTTCTTCGTAGGTGCTGATGCCGGGTCCGGCCAGATCGGCCTTCTTGTCCATGGTATCGGGCATGACGTCGCCTCCGGGTCAGTCGGGTTCGAGCGGGGCTCCGCTGCCGAGCCTGGGGCCCCTTGCCATCCGGCGCACCGAGGCGCCGCGACAGCAGCGCCGGTTGCACGAAGCGAGCCAGCGTCCCCTTCGCACCGCGGCAACGGCAAATGATTGCAGTAGTGCATCTTACACCGCGGATTGGATCTGCGAATGCGGTTTCCCGTCCGGGCGACGGGACGTTGTGTCCACCTGAGGGTCGGGGGGTTGCCTCCTCGTGGCGGTCGGCCGCCGTGGAATGAGATCCCCGCTGCCAGGGTCAACATGCCGGACAGGCGTACTTCGACATCCTGCCGCGGGCCACAGGTGCTGGAAGGACGACCCATGAACAGATCCGTCGCGACGTCACTCAAGCTGGTGACGATCGCTCTTTCATTTGCAGCCTGCAGTCGTCCTGGAGGCGGGGCAGCTCGAAGCTGTCGTTGAAACTCGATTTCGATGAATTCGAGGATACCTGGACGTGTTCCTCGAGTACCTGGCCGTGAACACGGTGATCCAGAACTGGGATACGTATGCTTCGCTGATCGAGCCGCATGCCGGGATCTTCGGCATGCGAGTTCCGTCAGCCCTCGCTAGTCGACCCAGTTCTCGAGAAAGCCTCGATCGCCCTCTTCCGCTTCGTCGAT
>CBDTXM010000008.1:0-36438 GCA_965364445.1 uncultured bacterium
GCTGGCATAGCTGTTGCCCAGTCCACCATCGACTGCTCGATCCCAACGGCAGATCACGAATCCGGCGGCGGTACCGGCGCAAATCTGCACCGGACTCACCTCCCGTCGGATCTGGGACCGGGGTCGCGCGACGGAGCGCGACTCGTGGATCCGATAAATCGGTGACGTTCAGAATTCGCCCGGGTGGCACAGAAGGAACCGGTACACCCGGCTGTTCGCGGTAGATTCTGATTCATGGATGGGAGTTCGACTCCCGCGGCCGGCGGAGTTCCGTCGGTGTGCGAGATGCCCGAGAGCGCTCGGTGTCCCGCGTTGCCGAAGCGGAACGACCGTACCACCACCAGGAGGACAGACATGGTGCTTCCCACTCTCGACTCCACGCCTCTCGATCCGACGGGCCTGGACCGCCGGGATTTCGTCAAGGTGTGCAGCCTGGCGGCGGCTGCCGTCGGACTGCCGACCGAGGCGGCGGCGGCAATCGTCGAGAACGTTCAGGCGGGCCGCAAGCCCTCCGTGATCTGGCTCCACAACCAGGAATGCACCGGCTGTACGGAGTCGCTGCTCCGCACCAATCACCCGACTCTGGATGAGCTGATCATCGATCTGATCAGCCTCGATTATCACGAGACACTGATGGTGGCGGCGGGGCACCAGGCCGAAGAGGTACTGCAAGCCGCGATGGAGGAGAACGACGGTGCCTTCATCCTCGTGATCGAAGGGGCGATCCCGATGAAGGATGACGGGGTCTACTGCAAGATCGGCGGCCGCACCTCGATCGACCTGGTGAGCGAGGTAGCCGAGCGTGCCGGTGCCATCATCGCGATCGGCTCCTGCGCCTCGTGGGGCGGAATACCGTCGGCGGCGCCCAATCCGACGGGCGCGGTCGGAGCGCCCACGCTTCTCGAGGGAAAGACCGTCGTGACGATACCCGGCTGCCCCTCGAATCCGTACAACTTCCTCGGCGTCGCTCTGCAGTATGCCACCTTCGGCACGCTGCCCGAGCTTGATGCCCTCGGCCGGCCGAAATTCGCGTATGGCCGTTACATCCACGAGCATTGTCCCCGACGTGCGCACTTCGACGCGGGCCGCTTCGTGAAGCAGTTCGGCGACGAAGGACACCGGGAGGGGTGGTGCCTGTATCAGATGGGCTGCAAGGGACCTGTGACCCGGGCCAACTGTTCGACGCTGAACTTCGGGGAAGTGGACGATGCCTGGCCGATCGGAATCGGAGCACCCTGTTTCGGTTGCACGGAAGAAGGTGTCGGATTCACGATCGGGAAGTTCGAAACGGTAGAAATCACGGATGCGACTCCCCCCGCGACCTATCCCCCGATCTTCTCGAGCCGTGAGGGACCGAACCCCTGGGCAACGATGGCGCTGGGCGGAATCATCGGCGGCGCGATTGGTGGCGGAATCATTGCCGCGAAGAAGGTGAGTCAGCCCTCCGAGGATGAAATCGGGCTGGGGGAGGTGTGACGATGAACATATCGAGGCGGGGAGCCCTCAAGGTCGCCGCTTTCGGCGCGGCGACCGCGGCGGGCGCCCGGAAGGCCGAGGCGCGAGAAGAGAAGACCGCTCCGCCCGACGCGACCGGAATGCTCTACGACGCGACGCTCTGCATCGGCTGCAAAGCCTGCGTGGCCGCCTGTCGCGACGCCAACGACCTGGAATTGGAAAAGGGAAGCGTTCTCTACGACGATCCCGTGGACCTCTCTGCCAACACCTGCAACATCATCAAGTTCTACGATGGAGCCGGTGACGGCGAAGCACAGGTCTCGTTCGTCAAGCAGCAGTGCATGCACTGTATCGACCCGGCCTGCGCGGCGGCCTGCATGATGGGCTCGTTCCAGAAGCGTCAGAACGGGATCGTCACCTGGAAGCCCGACCGTTGCATCGGTTGCCGCTACTGCCAGGTCGCCTGCCCGTTCAACATCCCGAAGTTCGAATGGGATTCGCCGCTTCCGGCGATGGTCAAGTGTCAGATGTGTCTGGCCAAGGCCGGAACGACGAAAGAAGGCCAGCTGAACGAGGTCGGCCAGCCTGCCTGCACCGAGGTCTGCCCCCGGGAGGCCGTGATCTACGGTCCATACGAGGAGCTGAAGGCGGAGGCCCTGCGTCGGATCGCCGAGTATCCCGACCGGTACGAAGATCACGTTTACGGTCTCGAGGAAGTCGGAGGCACGCAGGTTCTCTACCTGACGGCAAAGGGCGTTCCGTTTGCGAAGCTGGGCCTGCCGGAGCTCGGACCCGAGCCCGTCCCGGCGCTTCCGGTCGGCCTGCAGCACACGATTTACAAGGGGTTCATCGCGCCGATCGCCGTGTACGGCATCGTGGCCGGACTGGTCTGGCGAACGCGCCGCCAGTACGACGACGCCGGTGAGGAGGTGGGCGCATGAACAACAACGGTCACGGCGTACCCAGGCCGGTAGGCGGGCCGATCATGACCCCGGTCATGAAGCTCTGCCTGGCCCTCGCCGGAATCACCGCGATTCTGTTGATCTACAGATTCCTCGTCGGTCTCGGACCGGTGACGAACATGACCGACGGGCACCCCTGGGGCCTGTGGATCGCGTTCGACGTCGTCACCGGCACGGCGCTGGCCTGCGGTGGATATGCGATCGCGTTGCTGATCTACGTATTCAACAAGGGCAAGTACCACCCGTTGATCCGCTCGGCGATTCTCACGAGCGCGCTCGGCTACACGCTCGGCGCGATCGGTGTGATCATCGACCTGGGTCGGCCCTGGTGGACCTGGAAACTCCCGATCTTCTTCTGGACCTGGAATCTGGATTCCGTCCAGCTGGAGGTCGCCCTCTGCATCATGCTCTACACGGCCGTTCTGTGGATCGAGATGGCCCCGGTGTTCATGGAGCGCTGGGAACAGGAAGACGACAAGCCGAAGTTGCAGGAGTTCTCGCGCAAGTGGACGCCGATCCTCATGAAGGCCATGCCGTGGCTGATCGCGCTCGGCATCGTACTGCCGACGATGCACCAGTCCAGCCTCGGCTCGATGATCCTGCTGGCGGGACCGAAGCTGCACCCGCTGTGGCTCACGCCCTGGCTGCCCTTCTTCTTCCTCGTTTCATGTGTCGCCATGGGGTACGGAATGGTGGTGCTGGAGACGATGTGGTCGAGAACGGTGTACTCCCGTTACCGGGAGACCTCGATTCTGACGGCGCTCTCGCCGGCCATGGTCGTCGTGCTCCTGACCTGGGCAGGCGTCCGGTTGTTCAACGTGGTCGCGGCGGGCAAGGCCGAGTACCTGTTCAACCTCGATCGGTTCTCGATCCTGTTCTGGCTCGAGGTCCTGCTGTTTGTCGTTCCGGCGGTCATCCTGATGCTGAAGCCGACGCGCACCGACCGGGACCGGGGACGCCTGTTCCTGGCCTCGGGAATGATGGTGACCGGCGGCATGCTTCACCGGTTCACCGCGTACTGGTTCGCCTACAATCCCGGCGACCACTGGAATCTGTATTTCCCCTCGATGTTCGAGATCTTCGTGACCGTCGGACTGATTGCTGCCGAGGTCGCGGCGTTCATGTACATCATCAAGAGGTTCCCGATTCTGACCGGCCGTCCTTCCGCGGCCCTGCCCACGTGAGGAGTGAGACATGGCACGCATCGTCGTAGATCCGGTCACCCGCATTGAAGGACACCTCCGCATCGACGTTGAGGTCACGGGGGGCTCGGTTCAGAAGTCCTGGGCCTCCGGACAGATGTGGCGGGGTATCGAGGTCATTCTGCAGGGCAGGGACCCGCGTGACGCGTGGCTGTTCACGCAGCGGTTCTGCGGGGTGTGCACGACCGTGCACGCGATTACGTCCGTTCGCGCGGTGGAGAACGCGATCGGCCTCGAGGTCCCGCTCAACGCACAGTATATCCGGAATCTGATTCTGATCGCGCACGCGATGCACGATCACATCGTCCACTTCTATCACCTGTCGGCGCTGGACTGGGTGGACATCACATCGGCCTTGCAGGCGGACCCGGTGGCCACCTCGCGCCTGGCCGAGAGCCTCTCGCCGTGGCCGTACAACAGCGTCCAGTCGATGCGCGCTACCAAGGCGAAGCTCGAGAGCATCGTGGCCAGCGGTCAGCTCGGCATTTTCGCCAACGGCTACTGGGGTCACCCGGCGATGAAGTTGCCGCCGGAGGTCAACCTGCTGGCAGTAAATCACTACCTGCAGGCGCTCGACTACCAGCGGAAGGCGAATCAGATCGTCACCATCCTCGGGTCGAAGACCCCGAACATCCAGAATCTGGCCGTGGGCGGCGTCGCGAATGCGATCAACCTGGACAACCAGGCGACGCTCAACATGACGAAGCTGTACCAGATCAAGGACCTGTTCGATGAGGTCCTCGCCTTCGTGCAGCAGGTCTACATTCCGGACATTCTCGCGGTCGGATCGCTCTATCCCGACTGGCTCGGATATGGAGCGGGCGTAAAGAACTATCTCGCGGTACCGGACCTGCCTCTCGACACGGCCGGCACGCAGTTCGACCTGCCGGGTGGCACGATCATGAACGGCGACGTTTCCTCCGTGAAGCCGATCTCGCGCTTTGGAGACGAGTATTTCCGCGACAACGTAGAGGAATCGATCGCTCATTCGTGGTACGATGGAAGCGATTCCCGGCATCCGTACGATGGCGAGACCGTGCCCAACTACACGGACTTCCAGGACGACGGGAAATACAGCTGGGTCAAGTCTCCGCGCTTCGCCGGAGAGCCGATGCAGGTGGGTCCCCTGTCGCAGATCCTGGTGGGCTACGCGCAGGGACACGAGCTCACGGTGAAGTGGGTGGACACGGCCCTGTCGGAGCTGAGCAGCCGGACCGGAGTCAACGTAGGGGTCGGCCACGTGCAATCCACGCTTGGACGTCACGCGGCGCGGGCCCTTCGCTGCGCGATCATCGGAGACCTCGCCCTGAAGCACTGGGGACTGCTGGTCGAGAACATCGGCAGTGGCGACACCGATATCTTCAACGCTCCGGTGTTCCCGCGAGGCGAACAGCGGGGATTCGGATACCACGAAGCACCCCGGGGCGCCCTGTCGCACTGGGTCGTGATCGAGAACGGGAAGATCAAGAACTACCAGGCCGTGGTCCCGACGACCTGGAACGCGAGTCCGCGGGACGCGGCCGGCCAGATCGGGCCGTACGAGGCCTCGCTGCTGGGCAATCCCGTGGCGGATCCCGAAAGGCCGCTCGAGGTGCTCCGGACGGTTCATTCGTTCGATCCGTGTCTCGCGTGCGCGATCCATACCCTCGATGTCGAGGGGAACGAGATCGCGAAGGTGCGGGCGCTCTGAACGCCGCGCATCCGTCGGTGGCGCCCGCCCGGCTCACGGGCGCCGCCGCTCGCCGCCGGCACGGAGGGAGGCTGCCACCGTGCCGGCGGTAACCGTTTTCGGGCTGGGCAACATCCTGATGGCAGACGACGGTCTGGGCTCGTACGTCATCAAGGTGCTCGAGGCGCTCTACGAATTCCCGCCCGACGTGGAGGTCCTCGACGCCGGAACCCCGGGACTCGAGTTGAGCACCATCCTCGAGGACTCCGGGGCGCTGATCATTGTCGACACGGTGCGGGCCGACGGAGACCCGGGTACCGTGAAGACCTACCGCCGCGAGGAGATCCTCCGGCACCCACCGGCTCAACGGATCACGCCACACGATCCCGGTCTCAAGGAGACCCTGCTGGTCCTGGAGCTCCAGGGCGAGACACCTCCGGAGGTGCTCGTGGTCGGTGTGGTTCCGGGAAGCGTCGATTACGGCGTGGGACTGACCGACTCTGTTCGCGACGCCGTGCCGGACGCGGTCGCGGCGATCGTGGAGGAGCTGGAGAGGCTGGGCCACCCTGCGCTTGCGCGGGACCCCCCTCTCGCGCCGGATATCTGGTGGGAGCGCGAGCCCTGACCCGAAACCGTCGGGCCCGTCCCGGGTCGGCCGGTCAGCGCAAGACGTATCTGGCGAGTTTCTCCCGCGCGATCGGGTCGGCGAGCTTCAACGGCGGCATGCCGTCTCCGTACAGTTCCCGCATTTCCGACAGCCTGGGGTCCGTCACGGCGACGCTGTCGGGATCCAGGAAGTAGGCGAGCAGCCGATCCTCGTCCCAGTGCTTCTTCACGCCCTGCAGCGTGGGTCCGGACGAGGGTGTGCCCTTGAGGTCAGCGCCGTGACACTCGTCGCACCCGGCTTCCATGTAGATCTCGTGACCCTCACCGCCGCCGCACGCGGTCAACGCGACGAGGCAGGTGGCGGAGACCAGGAGAGGCATGATCTTCGGCTTCATTCTTCGAACGGTCTCGGGTCTGAAGGTTCGCCAACACCGGGTGGCTTTCATCCACACCGGACTCAGTCGCGGCGGGAATCTAGGCCGCGTCCCGACCTGACGCGAGTCGGAATCTCATGCTGCCCAGCAGGCCGAACCTGCGCTATCTTGCGAGCTTCGCACGACCTCAACCGGAGAGCCCGATGAGCCTGTCTCGCTTGTATCGAATCCGCACCGTCGCGCGGCCTGCGACGGTTCTCGCCGCCGGACTCCTGTCCTTGAGCGCTCCACCGGCCGCCGCGCAGCAGGTGGACTGGAATCGGATCGACGCCACCATAGAGACCATGCTCGGGAAGTGGATCACGCCCGGGGTGGCGGTCGCCGTCGTGCAGAACGACTCGGTCGTCTTCGCGAGGGGCTATGGCGTCCGCCGGCTCGGAGAGCCAGGGCCCGTCGGGCCCGAGACCCGGTTCGCGGTCGCTTCGAACACGAAGGCGTTCACAGCGGCTCTGCTCGCGCAGCAGCACGTGGACGAGGCTCTCCGCATCGACGACAGGGTGAGAGAGCACCTCCCGGACTTTCAGATGCGCGATCCCTGGGTCTCGGACGAGATCCGAATCAGCGACCTCCTTACGCATCGAAGCGGGCTCCCGACCTTTGGCGGCGACCACCTGTGGATCGGGCAGAATCTTCCCAGAGACGAAGTGGTGCGACGCGTCCGGTGGCTGGAGCCGACGGGTCCGTTCCGGGCCTCGTTCCAGTACCAGAATCTGATGTACCTCGTGGCCGGGCAGGTTTCGGCGGCCGTCGCCGGGATGGACTGGGACCAGCTGGTTGCCCTGCGGATCCTCGATCCGCTCGGAATGACGAGCACCACCACGACGCTGGCGTCGCTCGAGGGGCTCGAAGATGTAGCCGCCGCGCACGAGCATGTCGGCGGCGAATTGAGGGTCGTGGACTATGACGACGTCAGTGGCGTGGCACCGGCCGCTGCGCTGAATTCGAACGTGCTCGACATGGCGCGCTGGATGCGGGCGAATCTCAACGGAGGAGAACTGGACGGAACGCGGATCCTGTCTGATGGCGCGGTGCGTGAGATGCAGTCGATTCACTATCCTCTCGGTGTGTCGCCCTGGGCCGAGGCGAACCTGGGGCAGCGTTTCAACGGTTACGGCTACGGGTGGTTCATCTCCGAGTACAAGGGCCGGAAGGTCGTCTCGCACAGCGGCGGACTGACCGGGATGATTTCGCTGCAGACGATGCTGCCCGAAGAGGGAATCGGAGTCGTGGTGCTTACGAACTACGCACCCGATGCGCCGACACGGGCGATCACGTACACGATTCTCGACGCACTCCTCGGCGAGCCGACGCGGGACTGGAATTCCGTATACCGGGGATTCGTGGACGCGGGTAAGGAGCGATCGGAGCGGTCAGAGGCCGAACTGGAGGCCAGCCGGTCTCCCGATCTTCCCCCGTCCGTACCGCTCGAGTCCTTCGTCGGGACGTACGCCAACGAGCTTTCCGGGTCCGCGGAGGTGCGGATGGAGGGCGACCACCTCGTCTTCGACTACAATCCGAGGCACCTGGGCGACCTCGAGCACTGGGAGGGCAATCGGTTCCGCGTCCACTGGCGCCACCCGATCTTCGACATGGCACCAAGGACCTTCCTGGAATTCGAGACGTCGGACGACGGGGCCGTCGAGGCCCTGACCGTCACCTTCTACCATCCCAACCGGTTCGTGAAATCGGAGTAGATCGCGACAGACTTTCGCGCACCGGACTGCGGAGAATCACGGCGGACATCCGCGCGGCGAGCCCGTCGAGATGTGTACAACGCGCTTGCTCACAGATAGTTATGCGGGCCGGGCCCGGCGCACTCGCCGCCGGGTCCGACTCTTGCTCAGGACCTGACCCGGACAGGTGCGCCCGCGCTGATCGCGGACCCGCAGAGCACTTCACCCGGGGAGACGTATCATGAGGAGATCACTTCTGATCGCTGCCGCCATCTTCTGCATGGCCGGAGCGCCCTCCGCTTCTGCGCAGGGATTTCGCTGGGGACCCGAATTGAGCCTCGCTACCGACACGGATTTCGGACTCGGTGCACGTGTCGAATTCGACTTCAACAACTCGCCGTTGACCGTGATCGGTTCCTTCGACTATTACTTTCCCGACGGGCCGGTCGATTACTGGGAGATCAACGGCAATCTGATCTACAACTTCGACCTGACGAGCGCCCCGAGCGTTACACCGTACGCCGGTGGGGGGCTGAATATCGCCCACGCCTCGGTGGACAGTGACTTCGGCAGCGCGAGCGACACCGATCCGGGTCTCAACCTGCTGGGCGGAGCACGATTCGATGCCGGATCGCTGATGCCGTTCGTCGAAATGAAGTTCACGATCGAAGGGGCCGAGCAGTTCGTCGTCACGGGAGGACTTCTCTTCTAGCGGAGGGCCGATGGCCGGGCCGGCAACGATCACACCCGCGCTGTTTCAATTCCTGCGCGAGCTGAAGTCCAACAACGACCGGGCCTGGTTCGAAGAGAACCGGGCCCGATTCGAACACGAGGTACGCGAGCCGCTGCTCGCATTCACCGCGTCGGTTCAGGAGCCGCTGGCGGGGATCAGCCCCTCCATTCTCGCGATCGCGAAGAAGCAGGGAGGATCGCTTTTCCGTATTCATCGTGACATTCGCTTCTCGAAGGACAAGAGCCCCTACAAGACCTGGGCGGCCCTCCAGTTCCGCCACGAAGCCGCGAAGGATGTCCACGCGCCCGGCTACTACCTTCACCTGGAGCCCGACAACTCCTTCGCCGCCGCCGGCATCTGGCGCCCGGCGCGCGATGAGCTCGAGAGTGTTCGCGAGGCCATGGTGGAAGATCCGGCGCGCTGGTCCGCGGTGCGGGACCGGCTCGAGGCGGATGACTGGGAGTTCGGCGGGGAATCCCTGAAACGTGTTCCTCGTGGTATGGAACCCGATCACCCGCTGGCCGAGGACCTGAAGCGCAAGGACTACATCGTGGCGCGCCCTCTCAGCGAGGATGAGATCTGCCGATCCGATTTTCGCGACCGGTTTCTGGCAATCGCGCGCTCGGCTGCTCCGCTCCCGGAGTACCTGTGCCGGGCGCTCGGACTCGCCTGGTAGTCATGGCGCTCGGAAACCCGGTCCGAAGCGATGGGCTGTCCGCGCGCGAGCGCTACGAACTGCTCACGTCCCTGGTCGTCCCGCGTCCCATAGGGTGGCTGTCCACCCGGGGTCCCGACGGGGTCCCGAATCTCGCCCCCTACAGCTACTTCGCGGCTCTCTCGGCCTCGCCGATGCTCGTAGGAGTTTCGATCGGGCATCGAAGCACGGGACCGAAGGATAGCCTGGTGAACATCCGGGCCAGCGGTGCCTTTTGTGTCAACGTGGTGGATATCGACCACCTCGAGGCGATGAACGCCAGCTCGATCGACTCCGGGCCGGGTCACGACGAATTCCAGCATGCGGGCCTGACGGCCGTCGACTCCCCGCTCGTCGACGCGCCCTACGTCAACGGCATACGGGCCGTCCTGCACTGCGAGCTGCACCGGGAGCTGGACATCGGGTCAGATGCCAACACGCTGGTCGTGGGCCGGGTGGTGGGCACATCGGTGGATGATTCGCTCGTGCGGATCGAAGGGACCCGCTACGTGCAGACCGAATCGTTGAGGCCCGTCGGTCGGCTCTGGGGTTCTTCCTACTCACTGCCCGGTGAGATCCGAGTTCTGCCACGGCCCCGGCCCTCCGACTGAACGCTGCGCGTCGCGCTCAGACCCGCTCAACCACTCCGGGCCGACTGGATCACCGACTCCAGGTGGAACAGATAGCTCGCGAAGGCATTCCGCCCCTTCGTCGTAAGCCGGTATTCGCTCAGAGGCTTACGCTGAGCGAACCGCTTATCGCAGGCCACGAGTCCGGCTTGCTCGAGCTTTCGGGCATGTACTCCGAGGTTTCCGTCGGTGACGCCCAGCGCATCGCGTAGCTCGGTGAAGGAGAGCCGGTCCGCGGCTGCAAGGGCGCTGAGGATGCCCAGCCGCACGCGCTCGTGGATCAGCGGATCGAGACGGATGGCGCGGGCCGCTCCGTCGAGGCCGGACGGTGCGGCCGACTTGGGTGGCGATTCTCGACGAGCCATGACGTGACGTTTGTCCCGGAGGCCAACGCTGTCAAGTACTCTGTGCTGTAGAGCGACTGGCGGGACGGTGCCGACTTGATGGCGTCGGTGGATTGCGCAGCTACGGGGTTCGGCTCTCCGGCCAGCTGATTCTCCCGTCGGCACCGAACGCGAGGTCGGCCTCCGGTACATCCGTCGCCGTAAGATCGGCGATCAGCCTCAGGGCTCCATTCGAGTCATCGATCACAGGTCCTCCACGACCTTCCTGCCGCGCACTGTGAATGCGCGCGCCACGGAGTCGTCCGTCGGGTGCCAACTCCAGCTCGACCACCGGAGCCAGTCCGTTCGGCCCCCGGAGATTGAATCGGCCGTAGGTCCAGAAATTCCCGAGGCTGTACGCGATGAACCGGTCCCGGTACACCTCGACGGCACGAGGCACGTGCGGGCCGTGGCCGATGACGACATCGGCACCCGCATCCACGACGGCGTGGGCAAATGCATAGACATCGCCCCGATTCTCACCGTAGAACGTCTCGCGCTGCCGGGGCAGGGAGGTGTATTTGGATCCCTCGGCACCTCCGTGGAAGGAGACCACCACCAGGTCGTGATCCTCCGCCAGGGTCCGCACGATCGCTGCTGAACCGGCAGGATCGTTGAGGCTCAGCGTACCCTTGTTGGGCGAAAATGCGGCGACTCCGACCCGGACTCCCGAATCCAGTTCGAGAGTCGCGGTTCTCGCATCCGATCGGGCCAGGCCCGCATAGCGGATTCCGTTCCGCGACAGCGCCGCCATGGTCGCCTCACGACCACCCTCCCCCCAGTCGCCGCTGTGGTTGTTGGCCAGAGCCATCACGTTGAATCCTGCGCCGGCCAGCAGCCCTGCGTAGCGCTCCGGGCTCCGGAACACGTAGCAGGCCTTCGGGTCCTTGCACTCCTTCGAAGGCGGGACGTCTTCGTCCCAGAGCACCCCCTCCATGTTTCCGAATACCACGTCGCCCGACCGGAGCAGCCGGGTCAACGAGTCGCCGAGTACCGCTTCCGGACCCGCATTACCTGCGAGCCTCGGGTCCAGGTAGCCGGTGTCCGGGAACTCGGTCCCGGGCATCACGTCTCCGACCGCGATCAGGCGGACCGGTTCCACCGCAGGCTCCGAGGCGGCCACCGTCTCCTGACCATCGGCCGCCGCCGCATTGCCGAGCGCCGCCAGAAGTACCATGAGGCCGCGGCCGAGCAGCGGTCGGAGTGCCGACCGCGGGAGACCGAGTCGGGCGTGCGACCGAAACGTCGTCATAGGTGGAGTCTCCATGTAACGGTTGCGTGGAAGATGATCGGGTCGATCGAATCACGGCAAGCCAATCCCCCGCCTGCGGTATCGGGAACCACCTGCCTGTCGCCGGGGTTCTGACGGTTCGACCTCAGCAGCCCGGCACGGACACGATCGTCCGCTGACCGGCTCGAACCCGGAAACGAGAATCCATTGGCTTCAGACTTCTCTCCCGTATTCCGACGCAGGCAGTTCTTCAGCATCGTCGCTGCCGCCGTCGTGCTCACCTCCTGTTCCAGCAGTTCGAAGGAGCAGGTTCGGCCGCTCGTTCCGGCGCTCGCGTCCGGACAGACTCCGGAGTATCGAACCGGCTCGTTCGTCTGGTACGATCTCCTCGTGAGGGATCCCGAGTCCGTGCGGAGCTTCTACGCGGGCCTGTTCGGATGGTCCTTTCGGCAGGTGGACGATTCCGGCCGCTTCCTGGCAATCGAGCTCGGGAATCGCACGGTCGGCGGCGTGGCCGTCGTGTCGGACACGGTATCGGTTCCGCTTCGGGGTGTATGGCTGAGCTCGGTCTCCGTCGACGACGTCGATCGAGCCTCCGCCCGCGTCGCAGCGAACGGAGGCGCTGTCATGCTGCCGCCGGAAGATCTTCCCAGAAGGGGGAGGCATGCCGTGGTCGCGGATCCGCAGGGGGCCGCAGTGGTCCTGCTGCGCTCCTCGACCGGCGACGGGCCGCGACCGGTGGACGAAGCCATCGGTCCCGGCGAGTGGCTGTGGACGGAGCTGTGGACGGATGATCCCGCCGGTGCCCGGACGTTCTATTCCGCGCTGCTGGGCTACGGATTCGAGTCGCGTGAATCGCGAAGCTCGGACGGGGGCGCGGCCGGTGCTTCATCGGTATCGTTCGATGAGGCCGACTATTTTCTGTTCACCAGGTCCGGGGCGCCGCAGGCCGGCATGGTGAGAATGCCCTTCGCAGAGGCACGGCCGCACTGGCTGCCCTTTGTCGCGGTGCGCGATGTCGTGGCGGCTGCCGGGGAGGTCGAGAGGCTCGGGGGCACGATCATCATCGCCCCTGAAGACGTCGCGCGTAAGGACGCTGCGATCGTCGCAGACCCATCGGGAGCGGTGTTCGGATTGCAGCAATGGCCTCGTCCCGCGCGGGCCGGAGGTGACCGATGAGCCGCGGACGCATTGGCACGGGTTGGCGCAGACTGGCGATCCTCGCAGCACTGGGGATCGGTATGTCGGCGCTTTCGGCCGGCTGCTACGGCAGCGGAGTGACGACGGGCGTGTACGTAGGTGGGGGATACGGAGGGTACGGTCCGTACGGTCCCTATGGTGGCTTCCGCGGCCCCTACGGCTATCCGTATCCCGGCGGCTATCCCGGGTTCGGCGGCGGAGTGGTGATTACCGGCCGCCCCTGATTCATTCGCGATCGGATCTCGCTCCGGGCCGGGATTCCGGCGGCGCGCCAGCCGGCGCGACATGGCGACCGACCGCAGCAGCCGTGAGGCGCAGTTCATCCATCAACCGCAGGAATCCGGAGGGATCGAGACTCTGGCGTCCATCCGACAGGGCCTCCTCCGGTCGCGGATGGACTTCTACGATCAATCCGTCCGCCCCCGCGGCCACCGCCGCGCGCGACAACGAGGCAACCAGCTCCCGGCGGCCGGCCGCGTGGCTGGGATCGACGATTACGGGCAGGTGCGTGCGTTCCTTGAGCACCGCTACGGCGGCGATGTCCAGCGTGTTGCGAGTCGATGTCTCGAAGGTGCGGATGCCACGCTCGCAGAGGATCACACGCGGATTTCCAGCTGTCACGACGTATTCGGCCGCCAGCAGCAGCTCTTCGATCGTGGCCATGAGTCCCCGCTTCAGCAGCACGGGACGAGGTTGTTCGCCGACGGCGGAGAGGAGCCGGAAATTCTGCATGTTCCTCGAGCCCACCTGCAGCACGTCGGCGTGCTCTGCCACGACGGGAGCGTCGCCGGGCGCCACGACTTCGGTGACCACCTTGAGCCCGGTCGAAGCGCGTGCCTCGGCCAGGAGCTCCAGGCCTTCCACGCCCAGCCCCTGGAAACTGTACGGACTCGTGCGCGGCTTGAATGCGCCTCCCCTCAGCATGCGCGCGCCACCGCCGGCCACGGCCCGTGCCGCGGAGAGAATGCTCTCCCGTGACTCCACGGCGCACGGACCGCCGATCACGACGATTTCCTCTCCACCCACGGAGAAGCCGTCGAACCGAATCCGGCTTCCGTCAGGGCGCTGTTCACGGGCGACCAGCGTGTAGGGAGGGGCATCGGTCCGCAGTTCCAGAACCGCCGGGTGGCTCCGCAGACGGTCGGCGATTCCCGCGCCGCCTTCTCCGATCACGGCCACGAGGCTGGCTTCGTCGGTCTCGCTGACCTGCACCCGCAGCCCGTGTCCTTCCACCAGGCGGACGATTTCGGCCTTCTGCTGCAGCGAGCAATCCGGACCCAGAACGGCGATCATTTGTGGTCTCCCGCGGTCGCGTTTCGAAGTGAACGCAGAAAAGCGGTGGGGCTCTCTCCGGCCTCCAGCTTCTCGACGAGCGCACTGCCCACGATCAGTCCATCCACGTGCGGTGCCAGCTCACGCACCTGTTCCGGTTCCCGCACGCCGAACCCCGCCTGCACGGGCAGTGCAGAAATGCGTCGGACGCGCTCGAGCATTTCTTCCGCCCCGACCGGATCGAAGCTGCCCCCTGTAGTTCCGGTTCGAGTGACCGCGTAGACGAATCCCCTGCTTCGAGCGCACAGCTCGGCCATGCGGGCTTCCGGCGTCACGGGAGTTACGAACTGCACGATTCCGATTCCATGCGGTTCGAGAGCGTCTTCCAGCTCGCCTGATTCTTCCACCGGAAGATCCGGGATGATGAACCCGGCGACGCCCGCCCGAGCCGCCGCACCCCCCAGCCGCTCCGTCCCGAAGGCGAGAAGAGGGTTCAGATAACTCATCAGGAGAATCGGAGCCTGTGGGTCGGCCCGGGCGATCTCGTCCAGGATCCAGGGCAGGCTCACCCCGTCTTCGAGAGCGGCCCGGCTGGCTCGCTGGATCGTCACACCGTCGGCCATCGGATCGGAGAACGGTACGCCGACCTCCACCAGGTCGGCTTCCGCCGCGATGGCTTCGAGCAGCTCCACGAACCTGTCGCGTCGTGGGTAGCCCGCGGTGAGAAACGCGGTCAGCGCGGGCCGTCCCTCCCGATTCGCGGTCCGGATCGCCATCTCGATTGCTCGGCTGCCTCGCGGGCCGGGCGTGCCGGGATTCATTCCGGACCTCCGGCGCGCCGGTCTGCCTCGGCGAGGATGCCGAGATCTTTGTCACCCCGTCCGGACAGGCCGACCAGGATCGTGATTCCCGGGTTGTCGGCCGCCTCCCGGCGCGCACCTGCCAGCGCGTGCGCGGTCTCCAGCGCCGGAAGAATGCCTTCGAGTCGACTGCACTCGTCCAGCGCCTCGAGCGCTTCCTCATCCCCGACCGAGGTATAGCGGACCCGGCCGACATCGCGCAGGAAGGCGTGTTCCGGCCCGACACCGGGATAGTCGAGGCCCGCCGAGACGGAGTGCGTCTCGCGGACCTGTCCATGCTCGTCCTGCAGCAGCAGCGATCGGCTTCCGTGCAGGACGCCTGGCCGCCCGTGCACGATCGTGGCGGCATTCCGGCCGATCTCCGCTCCGGCACCCCCGGCCTCGACGCCAAGCAGCGCCACGGACGCGTCTCCGAGGAATGCGTGGAACAGCCCGATCGCGTTCGAGCCTCCGCCGACGCACGCGACTGCGAGGTCCGGCAGGGATCCGGACCTTTCCTGCAACTGGGATCTCGCCTCTCGGCCGATCACGGCCTGTAATTCCCGGACCATCCAGGGGTAGGGGTGCGGACCAACCGCCGAACCGAGCAGGTAGAAGGTTCCGAGTGGATCCGATACCCAGTCCCGGAGCGCCTCGTCGATCGCAGCGCGCAGCGTCCGATCGCCGCTCTCCACCTCGATCACCCGGGCTCCGAGTCGGCGCATCCGCAGCACGTTCGGCGCCTGGCGATGCACGTCCACGGCTCCCATGTAAACCTCGCACGGAAGACCGACCCGGGCGCAGGCGGCGGCCGCGGCGACGCCGTGCTGCCCGGCCCCCGTCTCGGCGACGACCCTCCGCATTCCGAGATGCCGGGCCAGGAGGGCCTGTCCCAGCGCATTGTTGATCTTGTGGGCTCCGGTGTGCGTCAGGTCTTCGCGCTTCAGCCACAGATCGGCGCCCCAGCTCTCGCCGAGCCGTGAGGCGCGCGTCAGGGGAGTCGGGCGACCGACCCAGTGCTCGAGATCGTGCGCGAGCTCCTGCTGGAACTGCGGGTCCGCAAGGGAGCGCCGGGCCTCGGTCTCCAGCCGCAGAATGGCCGGCATGAGAGTCTCCGGAACGAAGCGACCGCCATACGGGCCGAAGCGGCCACGGGCGTCGGGCAGGCGTCCGCTGAGGAGGTCGTCGATTCCGGCGGAAGTCGTCGGGGTCATCGGGGTGCTCTCTCGAAGATGGGTCCGGGTCGGTGACCCGCGGGCCGGGTTTCCATCCGGGCAGCGTGCGCGGCCGCCACGAAGGCTCTGATCTTCTCCGGGTCCTTCACGCCGCGGGACGACTCGACCCCGCTGCTCACATCGACCGCTGCCGGACCGACGTGACGGATCGCATCCCGCACGTTCTCGGGCGTCAGCCCCCCGGCGAGGACCAGGGGAAGTTGGCGGGCCACAGCGGCCGCGCGGTCCCAGTCGGGGGCGACGCCCCGGCCCCCGATCCCGGCCGCCTCGATCAGGACCGGCATCGCTGCGGTTGCCGGCAGGTCGGGCGGCCAGGGCGTTCCCTCGTCGTCGTGGAGTACCGGAAGGACGCACACACCTCGCGAGCGGGCCTCCTCCAGTCCGGGGCCCGGCTCCGCCTGGACGATGTCGGCGGGGAACCGTTCCAGGACGGACTCCACCTCGCGCGCCGTCGGGTGTCGGAAAACCGCGACCCGTGCAATGTCCGCGTCGAGCCCCGCGACGATCCGAGCGGCCATCTCCGGCGCAACCCTCCGGGGTGAGATCGCGAAGACGAAACCCAGTGCTCGCGCTCCGGCGTCTGCAGCCGTGCGGGCGGTGTGCCCGTCCCGTATTCCGCAGATCTTGACCTCCATCGCTCAGCCGGCTCCTGCGGCGGACGGGAGATCGGTCCCGGAATCGCGATCGTACCGGGCGATTCCGGATCGCGTACGGGCTTCCCGACCCGCGGCGAGCATCCCGGAGATCGCCGGCCGGGGATCCTCCTGCCGCATCAGGGCGGTTCCCACCAGCGCGAATGCGTACCCGCTGGCGGCCACGCGAGCCGCGTCCTCCGCAGTCGCCAGGCCGCTCTCCGCTACCCGGCGCGAATCCGCCGGGAAGTGCCCGGACAGCTGTTCCAGGCGCTCGAAGTCGACCTGCAGAGTCTCGAGGTTCCGGCAGTTCAAGCCCACGAGGACTTCTACGCCCTCTCTCGAGGCCCGGTCAGCCGTGGCTCCCGCCCGCTCGATGTCGCGTGCATCGAATGCTTCGAGAAGCAGGAACATCCCGGCTTCCCCGGCAACGGCCAGCATTTCCACCAGGTCCTCGTCCGACAGAATCCGGAGGATCAGAAGCGCGCCACCTGCTCCGGCAGCCCGGGCCTCCAGCAGCTGATACGGGTCGGTCAGGAAGTCTTTCCGCATCGTGGGGATTGCCCCGGAATTCCTCGATACGGCCTTCGAGATGGCCGCCAGGTCCTCCAGTGAGCCTCCAAAGGCACGTGGCTCGGTGAGCACTGAAATGGCAGCGGCTCCCGCTTCGCCGTAGGCGCAGGCGCGCTCCACGACGGACGCTCCGTCGAGCCGGCCCACGGACGGCGACCGTCGCTTCACCTCCGCGATCAGGTCGAATCCGTCCGGATCGGTCCGAAGAGACGGCGGATCCGGCAGGTCGGAGATCTTCGCCCGGAGTTCGCGCTCGGCCATCTTCGATCGGGCCGACCGGACCCGTTCACGCGACCCCGAGGCCATGGTCGAAAGGAAATCAGGCATGCCTCGCCTCTGTCGCGGCATGCGAGAAACGTGTCGCAAGAGCGTCGAGAATCCGGACAGCCGAACCACTCTCCAGGGTCTCTTCGACGTTCGCCAGTGCCGTTCGGAAGTCCGGCGCCGCTCCGCTGACCTCGATGGCCAGCGCCGCCCCGATGCACAGGGCGTCCCGATCGGGGCCGGCGGTGCCGGACAGGGCTCCGCGAAGCCGGGCCGCGTTCTCACCGGCATCTCCGCCGACCAGGTCGTCCGGGGAACAACGTGGAATCCCGAGGCTCTCCGGGTCGCGAACTTCCCGGCGGACCCGACGGCCCTGGACATCGAACAGCACGAACGGTCCGACCGGCGTCGCCTCGTCCCAGCCGGGCGCGCCGTGCACGACGAACGCGCGCTCGACCTCCATGCCCGTCAGCGTATCGGCCATGAGCCGGGCCGCTTGTTCGCTCCAGGCGCCTGCCACCAGGTAAGGCGGTGCGGCGGGATTCGTCAGCGGACCGAGAAGATTGAATACGGTGCGTACGCCGAGCGACCGACGCACGGGAGCCAGAGTTCGCATCGCCGGGTGATAGTGCGGCGCGAAGAGGAACGTGAATCCGGTCTCGGCCAGGCAGCTGGCCGCCTCCTGCGCGTCGAGGGGCATCGGCATTCCGAGTTCTCGCAGCACGTCGGCACTTCCACAGCGGCTGGAAATCGAGCCATTGCCGTGCTTCACGACCGGCTGTCCACAAGCGGCCGCGAGCAGGGCCGCGCCGGTCGAGAGGTTGATGCTGCCCGATCCATCTCCCCCTGTCCCGACGACGTCCACGGCCCGCGCCGCGATGTCGGGAAGCTCGGGGCGCAGGCTCAGTTCCCGCATTGCCGAGGCGAATCCCCGGACCTCTTCCGCCGTCTCTCCCTTCAGCCGGAGCGCCGCCAGAAAGGCCCCGGCCATCGGGTGCGGTATCGCCTCATCGGTAAGGCCTCGAAGCAGCGCCTCTGCCTCCTGCGCGGAGAGGTCGGCTCCCTCGAGAAGCCGCTCCAGGAGATCCGTCATCTCCGCGTTCACGCGTCCCTCCCCGGCGGCGACGCCTGGAGGAAGTTGCGGAGGAGTCGATCTCCCTCCGGAGTCAGGATGCTCTCCGGATGAAACTGGACGCCCTCCAGCGGCAGTTCGCGGTGCCGGATACCCATGATCTCGCCGTCCGACGTATAGGAGGAGATGCGGAATGCGGGCGGAAGCGACTCTTCCTGGACGGCCAGCGAGTGATAGCGACCGGCCGGGAAGGGGTTCGGCAGTCCCTCGTACACACCCCGACCATCGTGGTATACGGGGGATGCCTTTCCGTGCATCAGGGCGGCCGCCCCGGTCACCCGGCCCCCGAACGCGGCAGCCATCGCCTGGTGTCCCAGGCATACGCCGAGAACGGGGATACGCTCCGCCGCCGCCGCGATCAACGGAACCGACACTCCGGCGTTCTCCGGTCGCCCGGGCCCCGGAGAGACGACCACGTGCGTGGCTCCCATTTCGAGGGCTTCATCCACCGTCAGCGCGTCGTTCCGTCGCACCGTCACCTCGGCGCCGAGACACGCGAGGGCCTGGACCAGGTTCCAGGTGAAGGAGTCGTAATTGTCCAGGACGAGTGCGTGTGGCATCGATTCGGATCTCCGTCGGTCGTTCACAGGCCACCTCCGGCCAGCTCGAGCGCCGCATCCAGCGCGGCGCTCTTGGCCACGATCTCTTCGTGCTCCCTCTGCGGTATGCTGTCGGCAACGATGCCCGCACCGGCCTGGAAGGCGTAGCGACCCTCGCTGAATTCGAGCGTCCGGATCGCGATCGCCTGGTCCATCGATCCCCCGGCGCCGAAGTATCCTGCCGTCCCGGCGTAGAGCCCTCTCGGCCCGGGCTCCAGCTCGGATATCAGCTCGCATGCGCGGATTTTCGGCGCCCCGGACACGGTGCCCGCCGGAAACGCGGCGGCGAACAGGTCGAGAGCGTCGTGCTCCGGGGCGAGAACGCCCGTCGTTCCGCTGACCATGTGCATCACGTGGCTGTAGCGTTCGATCGAGCGATACGGCTCGACGCGGATGGTGCCCGGGACCGCAACCCGGCCCAGGTCGTTCCGGGCCAGGTCGACGAGCATCACGTGCTCGGCATTTTCCTTCGGGTCGGCGAGGAGCTCTCTTTCCAGCGCCGCGTCCTCCTCCGAGTCGACGCCCCTGCGCCGGGTACCGGCGATCGGTCGGAGAGCGGCCTGGCGACCCTCGAGCCGAACCAGTGCTTCGGGCGACGAGCCGGCCACGCACCGGTCTTCCAGGTCGAGGAAGTACATGTACGGAGAGGGGTTCAGCAGGCGGAGCGCGCGGTACACCTCGAAGGGATCGACGTCCGTCTCACCCCCGAATCGGATGGAGAGTACGAGCTGAAACACGTCACCGGCACGGATGTGCTCCTTCGTCCGGTCTACCGCAGCCAGAAACTCGCCCGTATCGAATTCGGCGATCGGCCGGGAAACGGCCCCGCCCGACTTTCGGCCCGGAATCGGACCCGCCAGCGCTCCAACGATGTCCCGACGCAGGGAGAGCCGCTCAGACTCGGAACCCTCATGCAGAAGAGCGGCGCGGCGGGTCAGGTGGTCGAATACGAGGACCGAGCGCGGAGCCATGTAGGCGGCCTCCTCCGCGCCGTCGGGGGATGGAGCGGTCGCCAACCTCTCCATTCGCCGCATCAGCTCGAATCCGGTGACACCGACCATGCCCCCTTTGAACGGAACGGGAGGCGCTGAGCCATCCCGGCCGTCGCTCCCCAGTTCACCGCCTCCGACGGGGTCGGCCGAGAGATGTGGAGCCGCGGCGATGGCCTCACGCAGCAGGTCGAGGAGCGCGTCCCTGTCGGTCGGCGCGGCGCGCGAGATTCCATTCAGCGTGGCCCTTCCGCCCTGAATTCTCAGATCGAGTGCGCTGCCCAGACCGATGAACGAATAGCGGGCCAGTCGCTCGGCCCCCTCTACGCTCTCGAGCAGGAATCTCGGTTCGAACGGGGCCAGCTTCAGGTATGCGGACACCGGTGTATCCAGGTCCGCCGCGATGTCGAATTGCCGGGTCATGCGATTCCGTGGCTGTCACCGCCGGACGCAGGAAGGGGGATGCGAAAAACCCCACCTCCGTGCGCCCGGAGGTGGGGTTCTCGATCCGTGTTCGGTTACTGCAGGATCAGCTGGACTCCCCCTCCGTGCGCACGTGTGTCCACCGCCACCACCAGCCGGAGGCGCTTGCGTGCAGGGCGAGTCGATCGTTGATCCGCAGCATGCTCGTGTTCTACGGCCGTCTGATACCCGCGTCAAGGCACCACGGGCCCGGCCTCGCCATGGAACTCCCGGAATCGCCCTGCGCACTCGCGAATTCAGGGATAGCTTCCGGTCCTGTCACGCAGATGGCTGCAGTCCGGAGCAACCCGGTTCGATGGGGAGGGAGGAATGGTGGTCGAGAACGAAGGAACCCCGTTGGTGGTTCACGAGCCCGAGCACTCGCGATTCGCCGTTCATGCGGAAGGCCAGACGGCGGTGCTGGATTACCAGAGAGTCGGCGGGCGCCTCGTATTGCCGCACACGGGCGTGCCTCGCGAACTGGCAGGCCGGGGGATCGGCAGTCAACTCGCCAGGGCTGCTCTCGACTGGGCCCGCGAGGAAGGTCTGCGGGTGGTTCCCGTCTGCCCGTTCGTCCGGGCTTACCTGAAGCGTCACCCGGAGTATTCCGACCTCCTCACGCGGGCGGAGCCCTCATGAGCGCGTCGTGGAAGTGGGTCGCTCTCGGAATCCTGCTTCCCGTCATCGGATGCGCCCCTGCCGATTCCGGGACGGAGAGCGCCGCTGACCGGATCGACCTCGAGGGTCTCGCTCGAGGGATTCGCGACCTCGCGGCTGACTCGATGGGCGGTCGGGCCCCTTCATCGGTCGGCGAAGACCGGACCATCTCCTACCTGGTGCGCCGGTTTGGCGAGATCGGGCTGGAACCGGGTGGGCCGGACGGAAGCTGGACCCAGGAGGTCTCGCTCGTATCGCTCGAAGCCGACATGGACGCCGGCGCGACCGTCACCGGCCATGCGACGTTGCAGAGTCTCGAGCCGGGCGTGGATTTCGTCGCGGTTTCGGGGGGTGTCGCCAGCGAGGTCAGACTGGACGCATCGCCGCTGGTCTTCGCCGGGTACGGCATCGTGGCGCCGGAGATCGGCTGGAACGATTACGAAGGGCTCGATCTCCGCGGCCGGACGGTCGTAGTCCTCGTTAACGATCCGGGGTATGCGACCGGCGACGAGCGGTTCAGTGGTCGGACCATGACCTACTACGGCCGCTGGACCTACAAGTACGAGGAGGCGAAACGCCAGGGTGCCGCGGGCATCATGATCGTGCACCAGGAGGGCCCGGCCGGTTATCCCTGGGCCGTGGTGAAATCGGGCTGGTCCGGACCGCAATTCATGCTCGCCTCCGACGAAATCGATTCGGAGGCGCTCGTGCAGGGCTGGTTCTCCGAGCAGACGGCACGGACGATCTTCGAGCGGGGCGGACTGGACTTCGACTCGCTCACGGCTGCCGCGGGACGTGATGACTTCCAACCCGCGACACTCGATCAACGCCTCACGCTCGCGCTTCGAAACGACGTGGAGCGCTCCGTGTCTCACAACGTCCTGGCAAGGCTACCGGGCCGGGCACGCCCGACCGAGCACGTCGTGTACATGGGACACTGGGATCACCTCGGGATCGACCCGCGTCTGGAGGGGGATACCATCTACAACGGGGCGCAGGACAACGCTTCGGGGGTTTCAGGTCTGCTCGAGCTGGCCGAGGCGTTCAGCTCCCTGCCGAAGCCACCTGAGCGCTCGGTCCTGTTCGTCGCTCTCACGGCGGAGGAACAGGGACTGCTCGGGTCGCGGTACTATGCCGCGGACCCGACCTGGCCGTTGAGCGAAGCGGTGGCCGCGATCAACGTCGACGGTCTCAACATCTTCGGGCCGACCCGGGACGTCGTCGTCATCGGCTACGGCAGGTCCGACCTCGACGCCGTTCTGTCCGGGACGGCGGCGCGACGCGACCGGACACTGAGGCCCGACCCGGAGCCCGAGAAGGGCTACTTCTTCCGCAGCGATCACTTCGAATTCGCCAAGCGCGGCGTCCCGGCGATCTTCCTCGGAGCCGGCCTCGAGGACCTGCGCTACGGCGAGGACTGGGCGCGCGCCCGGCACGAGCAGTATACGGCCGAACGATATCACAAGCCGGCCGATGAGTGGGATCCGGCCTGGAACCTGGAAGGCGCGGTGCAGGACCTGCGGCTGATGTTCGACGTGGGTCTGGCTCTGGCGGAATCGGCCGACTGGCCGGCATGGGTGGAAGGTTCTGAGTTCCGTCAGATTCGAGAGGCTTCGCGGGCCGGAGGTGCCCAGTAGGACCATGGTCCAATGGCGGCAGATCCCCTGCTGACGGAACGTGGAGCGGGCTGCAGCAGGCGCTGCACCGCCGAACGACCAAAGCACACGAGAACGGGGGATTCACATGTCCGAACTGTATAGATCCATCATGAGCGAGATGGCGGATCAGGTCGGAGAGATCGCGACTGAGCTCGGTACCGACGAGGAGACGGCGAAGGGAGCCATCGGAACGGCCGTGCCGTTGATGCTCGGCGGGCTCTCGAGGCTGGCGTCGAGTTCCGACGAGGGCGCACTCGCACTCTTCGACGCTCTCGAGGAGGAAGAGGAAGAGAAGGGATTCCTCGGGAACATGGCCTCGCTGTTGACGAGTCCCCTGGCGCTGGCCGCCGGCGGGATGATGGTCAACAAGATGTTCGGGGGTCGGAAAGGTCCGATCGAAGCCGGACTCTCGTCCGCCTTTGGTCTGGGCCGGAAGGAAAGCGGAAACCTGTTCATGGCGCTGACCCCCGTAGTGCTTGGAACACTCCGCAAGCACAGGCGCGAAAAGAAGCTGGACTCGGCCGGCGTCGCCGACCTCCTGCGACGCGAGGAGAGGCAGATTCGCGAGGACTCGAAGGAACTGGATGGTCTTCTGGGCGTGTTCGACCGGGACGACGACGGCGGCGTGCTGGACGACGTTGCGAAGATGGGTGCGGCGGTCGTCGGAGCCGGGATCGTAGCCCGGATGTTCAAGCGGGACTGACCGTAGAGGCGGGATCGAACGGAGCAGCCCGGGACGGATCGAAAGCAAGATACAGGCACTGAAAGGAACGGATTGAAATGGGAATTTTCGACTTCTGGAAGGACTCAGGGGAAGAGGTAGAGGTAGACACGGGTGAGGCAGTCGACATCGAGCTGCAGAACCAGATGCAGGGGAACGCGATCGCGCGGACCGTGATCGGGCTCGGTCTCGAGGTCGAGGGCCTGCAGGTCACGTATTCTGACGGCATCGCCACGGTGAACGGCAAGGTCCCGAGCCAGTCCGAGGCCGAGAAGGTCGTACTGGCCGTCGGCAATACGAAGGGCGTCGAGCAGGTGGATAGCCGGCTGATCGTAGAGGAGCCCGCTCCGGAGGCGACCATGTACACGGTCCAGCCCGGGGACTCGCTCTCCAAGATCGCCAAGGCGCAGTATGGCGACCCGATGAAGTATCCTATGATCTTCGAGGCCAACCAGCCGATGCTGAAGGACCCGGACAAGATCTACCCGGGGCAGGTTCTGCGGATTCCGGTTCTGGACTGAATCGAGGGGAATCCCCGGAAGATGAGAGCAGCCCGGGAGCCTCTGGCTTCCGGGCTGCTTCTCGTTTCTGGACGGTTCAGGCCGCCGACTCGGGGACCCCGATGAGCTGCGACCAGGTCCCGGACAGCCAGCTGGCGGCCGCCACGACTCCCTCTGTGACCCACGATCCGACCCAGTAGAGCAGGCCGCTGGCAGCGGTGTTGTCCAGCAGCCCGAGCAGCACGGCCACGCCCACGACGACGCCGAATATGACGAGCCCCCTGATCACCCAGCGGGCAGCTTCCCGGAGCAATGCCCACGCGACGAGTACGAACGCTATCGTGAGCGCAGCGTTGCCGATCAACTGCTGTGGGATGGCGTTGCCGTCCAGCATCCTCTTCTCGCGTCCTTCGATGGGCCGATCGATGACGAGTCGGATCCGCGTCTGCCGCTCCGGCTCCGCGCAGATCGCCGCGCGAACCCTTTTCCGCCTCGGACGCGTAGAATCAGGCGAGGCGTGGACGCGGCGTCAAGGGGCGCCATCCGAATGGGCGATGTGGAGAAGCGGGCGGGCGCGGGCCCGGGAGCAGAATGATGGCTGACTTCGGACGGGAATTGCTGCGGCGACGGGTTCCTCAGATCGTCGGTGCGTACCTCGCGGGGGGCTGGATCCTCCTCGAATTCACCGACTGGGCAGTGAACCGCTACGTCCTCTCGGCTCACGTTACGGACTTCGTCGTTGCCTCCTGGCTGCTGCTGCTCCCCGCCGTCGCGATCCTCGCGTGGAATCACGGCAGCCCGGGCCGAGACCGCTGGAGCCGGGCCGACACCATCGGCGTGGGATTGAACCTCGTGCTCGCCGGCGCGATTCTGTTCTCCCTCTTTCAGGGTCAGAATCTCGGGGCGGCGACGAGCACCGTGGTGGCGCAGGATGAAGAGGGCAAGGAGGTCGTCAGACAGGTCCCGCTGCCCGAATCCCGCCACCGGATCGCTCTCTTCTCGTTTACCAACGCGTCGGGCGACCCGGAGCTCGACTGGCTGCAGTACGCGTTGCCCAAGGCGATCCAGATCGACCTCGCCCAGGATCCATTCGTGACTGCCCTGGCCGACATCTGGCTCGAGAAGCAGGGAAGTACCGTCGATCAGCCCCTGGCACTGCCTCTCGCGCGTCGAAAGGAGATCGCCGGCCAGGTCGGTGCCGAGGCCTTCGTGACCGGCTCCTTCGACCGCGTGGGCGAGGGTATCGAGTTGCGTCTGACGCTCATGGACACCGAGCGCGGCCGACCCGTCGCTGAGCGCATCATCGGCGCCCCATCGGTCTTAGGCGTGGTGGACGCTGCGTCCATCCAGCTCCGGCGCGATCTCGAAGTGCCGACCGGCCATCTGGAAGCGACACCCGATCTACCGGTCGAGGAGATGCTTTCGGCGAATTCCGAGGCGCTGAAGCCGTTCTTCACCGGGACCTTCTACCGGGCCATAGACGCCTCCCGGAGCCGGACTGCGCTGGAGCGGGCCGTCGAGTCCGATTCCACCTTCGCACGGGCTCACGCGATCCTTGGTGAGATGAGGTTCGGGGCCAACGATCTCGAAGGAGCGCTGGATGCGTTCGAGGCGGCGATCCGACACGAGTACCGTCTCGAGGAGGCCACGCGCTTCGCGCTCAAGACCCAGTACTTCTATGCCGGACGACAGCCCGATCGGGCGCTGAGCGTCGCCCGTCTGCGCACGGAGCTCTATCCTCACGACCCGGATGCGTTCGCCATGCTCGCGCGGCTGCTCAGGGTCCAGGGTGACACGCAAGGATCGCTCGAGGCCTACGCTCGCACGATCGAGCTCGATCCGACGAATCGGCAGGCACTCCTGGCCCGGGGCGACTTGCTCAGGGACGAAGGGATGTTCGAGCCCGCCGAGGATTCCTATCGCTCACTGCAGTCTCTCGACCCGACGGACGCGGTTCCGCACCTCCGCCTGGCGGATCTGGCTCTGGTTCGGGGCAGGTTCGCAGACGCCCGGGCCGAATACGAGCGGGCCCGCATCCTCGATCCGTCCCGCATACTGCCCGTGCTCGGGCTTGCCTCCGTTGCCACCGTCACGGGTCAGTTCGAGGAGGCCGAGCGTCACCTCGACGAGGCGGAAGCGGGCGCCGACTCCGATGTCGAGTCATTGCAGGTGCTCGACGCCCGTCAGCGCTACCTGGACGTTCGCGGACGACCCGCGGAGGCGGCCGGAATCGCGCGCCGCGTGGCGGGCATGAGGGGTCGGTCGGGTGGCCGACTCGAGGAATTGCAGTCGCTCGGGCACGTCGCGGTGCTTCGCGCCCGTGCCGGCGACGAAGCCGGTGCGGCGCGAATCCTGGACACCCTTCGGGTGGAGCTGCAGCCACCGCTCGACGGCCTGGTGGACCTTTTCGATGCACAGGTGCACAGGGAACTCGGCAGCGTCGAGGGACTCGCAGCCGGCATCGAAGGACTCGAATCACTGATCGCCTCGTTCGGGCTCGGCGGCAGCGAGTGGCTGGGCGAGATGCTCGAGGCCGAGGCCTTCAGGATGTCGGGTGATTGCGCGGCAGCGGTGCCGCTCTATCGTGTGGCGGACGAAGGCATGCAGGAAACGCTTCTGCTTTACACGATCCGCGAGATCGGAACCGACCCGGTTACGGCAGAGGCCTCCTGTCTGCGACAACTGGGTCGGATCGACGAGGCTGGAGATCGTCTGCGAGGCGTACTGGAACGCCTGCCCGCGGAGCCGACGATTCTGCTCGAACTGGCTCGCATCGAGGCGGCCGGCGAGCGGCCTGCGGAGGCGCGCCAGGCCCTGGATGCGGCGCTGCGGGCCTGGTCGGAGGCGGAGCCGGGCTACCGGCCAGCCGCGGAAGCACGGGATCTTCGGGAGCGCCTGGCCTACTGACCGGGCAACTCTCCCGAATCCCGCAGTTCCCGGCGCTGCTCCCGGAGTCTCTGCTGCAGCTGAATCCGGATCGAGTACTCGAAGATGTTGTCCACGTAGTTCACGGGCTCCATCCCCACCTCGCGGGCTACCAGTGGCTCGACCTCGCCGAACCAGATTTTGGAATCGAAACCGCGCTTCTCCGCCTCTCTTCTGATCCGCGCGATTCTCGACGGGCCCGCATTGTAGGACGCCACCGCCAGGGCGTAGGCCTGCTCGCTTGCCGCGTCCGGCTCGAGTCCCGGATTCGACTCGACGTCGCTGAAATACGTATCGATCACGTGGCGCATGTACTTGGCGCCGGCTTCGATGTTCGCCTCGGCTGTACTGATGTCGTCGAATCCCATTTCACGGGCGGTGGCCGGCATCAGTTGCATGATCCCGATCGCTCCGCGTGAGCTAACTCGACTCTGATCGAGAGCGGATTCCTGATACCCCTGCGCCGCCAGGCGCCGCCAGTCCAGGTCATGCCGTTCGGCGCTCGCCTGGAAGTAGGCGATGAGGCTGTCCAGTCGTCGGTCCTTCTCGTAGCGAGAAACCCTCTCCAGCCACGAGGGATCTTCGTAGTATCGATTGATGAGCACGTTTCCGAGTAGCGTGCCCTTCCCGTGCGCCCTGGCGAATGCGTTGATGTGGCCGACCAGGTCCGGAGTTCCCTTCTGGACGGCGAAAGCGATCTGCGCGTTCTCTCGGGGGCGCACGGAGTCATGCAACCTGAGATCGGGAAATACCTTCACCCAGAATTCCGCGATGTGCGCATCGACGACGGTCGTGGGAATATCCCCGTCGTTCACGAGCTCGAGAATCGCACCATCATCCAGCAGTTCGTTCACGTCGACGATCTCGGCGGGCGCCAGGCCCTTCGCCTGCAGCTCCTCGTTGACCCGCTCCAGGCTCTCCCGGTAACTGCTGGAGTGGCGCACGAAGACGGATCGACCGGACAGATCCTCGATGGACCCGACGGGATCTGCGTCCGGCGCGGTGACCACGATCTCGTAGGCGTTGGCCACGAACGGATCCGAGAAATCGACCTCCTGCAATCGTTCCGGCGTGATCGTGAGGTTGGCTGCAGCGATGTCGCCGCGTCCGTCCCGGATGAAAGGAATCAGCTCATCGCGACGCACCGGAATGAGGATCACGTGGAGCCTGTCGGCGGCCCGGGTGATCCCCAGGCGCTCGTTCAGATACTTTTCGAATTCGCGCCCTGCTTCGTAGGTGATGCCTCCCTGCTTTCTGCCGTTGACAGCGTAGTGCATGGGCTCGAAAACGGTGAGCAGCCGGATGAGTCCCAGGCGCTCCTCGATGATCCCGTCCAGGTCGCCGTACCAGGGATTCAGAACGAACTGCAATTCAGGTGTCTGCTCATCGAGCGATGTGAGCAGATCCTCGCCGGGGGCGGAGTCCGGATCCGAACCCACGGCCTCCTCCCGGGGAGAGTCCGAGCAGCCGAATGCGACCATCGCCAGGAGGGAGAGGACCGCGAGCGGGAACCGGGCCGATCTGCGGTCAGGTCCAGGTCGTGCGGAAGGCAACCGGGGTCGTCCTTGGCGGATCATTGCGAACCTCGTTGGTGAGGGAGTACCGATTCCATTCTAACCGGGGTTCAACAGGCTCGTCCAACGCCGGTTCGGCCGCGGTCGCGGCCGACGGGCACCGACGCGACCCGCCTTGACCGCTCGTGCCGTTCCGTCGATACTTGCGCGTCCGATCTTTGGGTAGTGGCGGGGCGGGGACGGGAACAAGAGCCGGCTTTCTGCGCCGGATCGGCGCCATGTCCTGACAGAAGCGATGAGGATCCGGGGTCAGGACTCCGTGCAGTCATGGAGTCTGAAGTCGGAGACGGGGATCAACAGAGGAGACGACAGGTGAAGGTACAATCGAGCAGATGGAGGCTGCCGTTCGCGGCGGTGATCGTGTTTCTGGGTTCTACCGGAGCCGTCGACGAGGCCAGGGCCCAGGCCTTCGGAGCCTCGGTCGCAGCGGACGGGGACATGATGTTCGTCGCGGAGCCTCAGAACCAGTCGACGCCGGGCTACATTCACCTGTTCCGGCAGGCGGGCGACGTGTGGACCGAGGCCGGACGACTCGAAGCTCCCGATGCGGTGGCGGGCGACGGATTCGGCGGCGCGATGGACGCGGATGCCGGCACCATGGTCACGGCAGCCTTCTCCGCACTCGACGGCGCAGGAGAAGCCTACGTGTTTCGCCGACAGGCAGACGGAGGCTGGGCGCTTGAGCAGCGACTGACCCCTTCCGATGCGGCCGCTGGCGATGCATTCGGCGTCGCCCTGGCCCTGGATGGCGACAATCTTCTCGTAGGTGCCTTTGCCCGGGGTGACACGGCGGGCGCGGTGTACGCATTCCGACGGGATGCGACGGGCCAGTTCCGTCAGGAATCGGTATTCCAGGCCGACGATACCGTGGCCGGGGACCGGTTTGGCGTGTCTATCGCGCTCGACGGCGATCGTGCCGTCGTGGCAGCCACGAGGCACGAGGAACAGAAGGGCGGCGTCTACGTGTTCGAGAGGCAGGGAGGCGGTTGGGGGCAGGTCGCGAAACTCGAGTCCGCCGATGTCGAAGAGGGCAATCGATTTGGTTCCTCTCTCGCTGTTTCCGGTGACAGGGTCTTTGCAGGGACCGGACGATTTGCGGGATTCACGGGAGCCGTCTTCGGATTCGAGCGGGATTCCGAGTCGGGAAGCTGGAACGAGAGCGTCCGGCTGCAGCCGTTCGACGCCACCGGGGGAATGCGATTCGGGTCCGCGGTCGCTTTCAACGGCGAGGAGCTCTGGGTGGGAGCCGGCGGAGCGAACGGATTCGAGGGGCGGGCGTACCGATTCATCCCCGCCGCCTCCGGCGACGGGTGGCAGGCCGCCGAGAAGATCGCCTCCGACGAACCTAAGGGCGGCGACTTCTTCGCCGGCAACGTGATGCTGGCCGAGGAGCTGGCGGTCGTGTCCGCGGTGAATTCGGACTTCGGTCTCGGCGCTGCACACATTTTCGTGCCCACGGCCGATGGTGGCTGGACCCAGTCCACAAGACTGTTCGTGGAAGAGGGAAGTCTCGATCCGGTGCTGGGTGGGCAGGTGGACTGCAACGGCGGTCAGGCGGGCCAGTTCGACTGCAGCGAGATGGACCTGGTCGCCTTCATTCCGACCAGGGACCTGGGTGCCGGCCGGGGAATCCGACTCAACGATATCTGGGGCTGGACCGACCCGGCTTCGGGCCGCGAGTTCGCGCTGGTAGGGCGGATGGATGGCACCTCGTTCGTAGATGTCACCGACGCATCCAACCCGCGCTACCTCGGAGATCTGCCGTTGACAGAGGGCGCGAATCCGGCCGCCTGGCGTGACATCAAGGTGTATGAGAACCACGCCTACATCGTGGCTGACGGAGCGGGTCCGCACGGAATGCAGGTGTTCGACCTGAACCGGCTGCTGAGCGTGGACGGCAATCCGGTGACCTTCGCCCCGACCGCGTTCTACGACAGGATCGCGAGCGCTCACAACATCGTGATCAACGAGGAAACCGGATTCGCCTACGCCGTAGGCGCGAGCATGGGCGGCGAGACGTGCGGCGGCGCCCTGCACATGATCGACATCCGCGATCCCCGCAATCCGACATTCGCGGGTTGCTTCGCGGACACGGAGACCGGACGTCAGAAGACGGGATACACCCACGACGCGCAGTGCGTGATTTACCGGGGACCGGACGCGGACCACCAGGGCCGGGAGATCTGCTTCAACGCCTCCGAGACGGCGCTCGGGATCGCGGACGTCACCGACAAGAGCGCTCCGCGCTCGATCTCCGTGGCGTCGTACCCGAACGTCGGGTACACTCACCAGGGCTGGCTCACCGAGGATCACCAGTACTTCTACATCAACGACGAGCTGGACGAGATCAACGGAAGCGTTGAGGGAACGCGTACGCTCGTATGGGACGTGACCGACCTCGACGATCCGATCCTGGTGCGGGAGCACTTCGGAACCAACGCGGCGAGCGATCACAACCTGTATGTCCGCGGGGACCGGATGTACCAGTCCAACTACGTTTCCGGACTGCGAGTTCTCGACATCAGCGATCCGGAGAACCCGGTGGAGGTCGGATATTTCGATACGGTCCCGTTCGGCGAGAACGTGCCCGGGTTCGACGGTTCCTGGAGCAACTATCCGTACTTCGAGAGCGGCGTGATCGTGGTCACCAGCATGAAGGAAGGACTCTTCGTACTGAAGCGCCGCGAGGGACGGCCGGTATCGTGAGGCGGGTGCTGTGTGCGGTGGTGGCGGTTCTCGGCCTCTGGAGGCCGGGGATCGCCGAACCACCGGCCGATCTCATCTACGTCGCGAACCAGGCGGCGGCGACCGTGTCGGTGATCGACCCCGCCACGGACGCCGTGATTCGGACCATCGACCTGCAGGATCTTGGATACACGGCGAACGCGAAGCCTCACCACGTAGCGGTCGAACCTGACGGGTCGGCGATCTACGTGTCGCTGATCGGCGACGGGTACGTGCTGAAGTTGAGTTCGGAAGGAGCTCCGCTGGGCCGTGTTCCCTTCGAGACGCCGGGCATGCTGGCGCTGGATCCGCATGGAGAGGCGCTCTGGGTCGGGCGTTCGATGATGGCGGTCAGCCCGCCGCAGAGGATCGGGCGCATCGACAGGTCGGAGATGTCGATCGAAGAGGTGGACGTGTTTTTCGACCGTCCGCATGCCCTGGCCCTTTCGCCCGACGGGCGTCACGTCTACACCGCGAGTCTCGCGGGCAATGACATTGCCGTGATCGACGTCGAAACCGAGCGAGTCAGCCCTCTGCGGCTGGCGGGACCCACGCATGTGTTCGTCCAGTTCGCGGTAGCCCCGGATGGGCGTACGATGGTGACTGGCGGTGAGCTGACGTCGCGGCTGCTCGTGTTCGATCTGGAGGATCCGGCGCGACCGGTGAATATCGCCTCGATCGACGTTGGCGCGATGCCCTGGCATCCGGTTTACTCGCCCGATGGGAAGCGCGTCTATTTCGGAAACCGGGGCGCCAACACGGTAACGGTGGTGCGCACCTCCGACTGGACGGTGGAAGCGGTGGTCGAGGACCCGTCATTCGCGGAGCCACACGGCATCGCCGTCACACCGGACGGTTCGAAGCTGTTCGTGTCGAATCGGAACGTGAAGGATCCCTCCGCGTCGGGCGCATCCGGCGAGATGAATCACGGGGAAATGTCGCACGACGCGATGTCGCACATGGCAGGGGAAGGGGGCCCGGTTCGACGAGGCCGCGTATCGGTGATCGACACCAATACCCTGCAGGTCGTGGAGGTGATCGAAGTGGGAGCGTACGCGGCCGGTATGGGAACGGCGACCCCGGTTCGTTGAGATCGGGACCGCGGTGAACGGCAGGGTCCGCCTCTCGGTCCCATGCATGTCCGTCTCCGGCATCCGGGCAGGCGTCGCCCTGCTCACGACGGCAGTGGTCTCGGCCTGCGCACCGTCGGGCCCGGCCCCCGGTTCCTCGGGGATTCCCGCTTCCGCGTCGCCCGGCCCGGCACCGAACGAACACGGTCTCGTGCGTCGGGTCCTTGGGCCAGCGGTAGAAAATCTCGACGGTATCCCCTACGAGCATACCTGGCTCGGGGGTCTGAATCAGCCGAGACCGCAGCTCGCGGACGTCGATGGGGATGGCGATGCCGATCTGTTCATCCAGGAGCGGTCCGGCCGCATCATTCACTTCGAGAATACGGGCACCGGCGACACGCCTCGCTACTCGTGGCGCTCCGACCGATTCGCCGGACTGGAGGTCGGAGAGTGGTATCGATTCGCCGACATGGACCGGGATGGAGACCCGGATCTGCTCGGTGAATCCCCGTTCAGCAACGTGCGGCTGTGGCGGAACGATGAAGGCGCGTTCGTTGTCTGGTCCGATACGCTTCGGGACGCAGCTGGCGTCCCGATATTCTCGGATCGCCAGAACATCCCGAATGCCGGCGACATGGACTGCGACGGCCTGGTGGACCTGTTCATCGGCCGATTGACGGGGACGGTGACGCGCTACGAGGAGGTCCGGACGACCGGATCAGCGTCCCGCGCGACGGGAGCGGCCGTTACGGCGCCCGCCCCCCGATTCGAGCTGCTCTCCGAGAAATTCCAGAACATCGAAATCGTCGCGCAGCTGGGGAGCCTGCACGGGGCGAATACGCTCGCGCTGGGGGACGTGGACAACGACGGAGACCAGGACATGTTCTGGGGGGACTTTTTCGAGCCCGGTCTCCTGCTCATCGAGAACATGGGAAGTTGTGAGCGCCCCGACCTGACCGGCGACCCGATCCCCTTCCCATGGGGTGACCCGATCCTCACCAGCGGCTACAACGCACCGACTCTCGCCGACCTGGACGCCGACGGGGACCCGGAGCTGATCGTCGGCGTCCTGGGCGGAGCCTTCAACCCGAATCGGACATCAGTGGAGAATCTCCTGCTGGTCGAGCAGACGGCTCCGCGAGAATGGACGGTGCGGACACGAAGGTTCCTGGGGAATCTCGACGTCGGCAGCGAGAGCATCCCTGCCTTCGGCGACTGGGATGGAGACGGCGACCTGGATCTGCTGGTCGCCAACAAGATCGCGGCCGACGGCTCCGAGACCTCTCGCATGCACGCGTTCGAGAACACGGGTGACGACCGGGCGCCGCACTTCCGGGAGATCGGGACCGTTCCGATCGAGGGCTCGTACCACTTCGCGCCGGCGCTCGGAGACCTGGATGGCGACGGATTCGACGACCTGGTCGTCGGGACGTGGCAGGAAGGGATCCTCATCTACCGGAACCGGGCGGGCTCCGGAAGCGGGTCGGATCGCTGGGAGCCGGAGCCGGTGGCGCGGCTCGAGTTGACCCGGGGATCCAACGCGACCCCGGCCCTCGGCGATCTCGATGGGGATGGAGACTTTGACCTGCTGGCGGGCGAGTCCTCGGGCGAGGTGAATCTGTGGCGCAACGAGGGGTCCCGGTTCGCCGCCGATTTCCGTCTGATCACCGACCGTCTGGACGGGATCGATGCGGGGCGACGCAGTCGTCCCGCCGTGGCCGACTGGGATGGAGACGGTCGGCCCGACCTGGTTCTCGGCTCCGAATCGGATGGCATATCGCTGTGGGCGAACGCCACCAGGGACGGCGAGATCCGTTTCGAATCTCACGGCGTGCTGCTCGCCGAGGCTCCGACCTTTGCCGCGCCAGCGCTGGCCGACGCGGACGGCGATGGTGACCTCGATCTCTACGCGGGCGGAATCGGTGGGGGCGTCATCTTCTACGAGAGGATCCAAGCAGACTCCCCGTAGCGCGCATCACGCACCGGGTCTCAGATCTTGAAGACGAGTGAGGTGAGGAAGTAGGTGTCCGTCGAGTTGAGCTGTGACGGCACGGACACGGGCTCGCCCTCCGGCGTCAGGACCGGGTCGCCGTTCGAATCGAAGAGCGGCAGCGCCTCGAACAGGGGCTCGTTCCGCCACTGGATCCGGTAACTGGTCTTCAGGAAGATGAGGTCGGTGATCGAGAATTCGATGGCGTTGTACCAGTCCGCACGCAGATCCCCGGTGTTCTTCAGATTCTCGTCGAGAATGAGGACGCTGTAGAAATTCGACTTCTCGGACAGGTGCTGCGTGTAGTCGTAGCCGAAGCGGACACCGGCGAAGTCGTTCCTCTCCCCGATGATCGGGCTCTCGCTGGTATAGGTGCCTGCCACATCGAGCCGGAGCGTCGTCCGATCCGTGTCTACGGCGACCCAGCCGACACCGAGCGCGCCCTGCCAGCGGTTGTCGAAACCCGCGAATCGATTCCTGTTCCAGCCGCCGATCGCGAACGTGTACCAGCGTTCCGAGAGGTCGTGATCGAACCGCAGGTTCGCGAAGTAGTTTTCCGCGGTCTTCTTCCGTTCCGGCTGGATCACTTCAAAATCGTCCAGCCCGGTCCCGACGGCTACGCGATCTTCGTTAGAGCGGGCATCCGTGCTCAAGCCTCCGATGTCGAATCGCAGCGACGACGTCGGCCAGTAGTACTCGGCGAGGTTGCGGAACCCGAACGTCGTCGCCGATGAGTTTCCCCCTGTAATCACGATCGACAGGTCCGCGGTGTCGTAGAACCCGGCCAGTGGCTCCTCGGGATCGTCCTCCGGCGCCAGGACGCTCAGGGCGCTCTCGTCGACCGGCGCCCGGTCCTCCTGACCGAAGGCCGTCCGGACGGATGCGCCCGCAAAGGAAACTGCCAGCGCGGTCACGAACATGAGATGTGAGAACTTCCGCATTGTCGTCCCCCGTATTCGACAGATCCCGTTCTCGATTCGCTCGCCGAGTTCGCGCGGGCCGGCGCAGCCGGGCGTGAGAGCGCGAAACTCTAACCGAACCGGCAGGGGGGGACAATGGGTTCCCTGCCCGGGGCTCGGGCAGGAGGGGATGTCATTCGGGAACGGCCTCGAGCCTGAGACCCCGTGGCTTTCCGTCGAACTGCACTCTGAACCGTCTCCGGGCGAACACGTTAGGATTGCTCTCGGTTCGTATGAGTACCGTAATCCGGTACGTTCCGGCCGGGTACTCCAGCATGAACCCCGAGGAGATTTCGAGTGGGGTGACCAGGCGGAGCTTCGGCGCGTCGAGCCAGGTCAGCAGCAACGGCAACTCGGGTGTGACCGCCCCCGGGGGAAGATCGAGGCGGACCTTCGAGCCGGAAATCGACCAGGGCAGGGGAATCGGGTACGCGAACCCCGGGTGCGGCCGCCAGAGAGCTCCATCGAACATCTCGAGACGATCGATCGAGGCATGGCACCCACGGGCCGGCTCACTGCCGAGGTTCTCCAGCTGGATCGTCCACACGAGGGCGGGCCGGTTCGAGGCGCGGACCTGCATGGGATCCTGTCTGTCCGCCACCCTGAGTCGGAGATGGGGCTTCTGCCGGAGACGGAACAGCCGGCGAGCTTGAAACCCCGCCGCTCCCGACACTGCGAGTACCATCGCCAGATCCGTCAAAGATCCCTCCCGATCGGGAAACTCACGCCGGCCGCTCCGTCCGGAGTGCCGCCCGCCGATCCCGTGGCAAGGAGTCTGCCGGGGACTGACGT
>CBDTXM010000009.1:0-36279 GCA_965364445.1 uncultured bacterium
GGCGCCGAGATCGACGACTCACAGGAGGGGAGCGTCGAGTGGTAGGGTCGTGACCACTCTGCCGCACGTGTGGCCTGGAATCCGGCTGCGCACGCGTCGTCCTACGAACGCACCACCAGGTTCAGCAGCCGATCCGGCACGTAGATGAGCTTCACGATCTCGCCCTGCTCGACGTGCCGGCGAATGCCCTCGTCCTCGAGCGCCACCTCCCGCACGGTGTCTTCGGCCGCGCCCCGGTCGACCGAAATCGTGCCGCGCAGCTTGCCGTTGACCTGGACCGGCAGCTCCACCCGGTCGGTGACGAGCTTCGCCTCGTCGTACGTCGGCCACGAGGCATGGTCGAACAGGCTCGACCCGCCGCCGAGAGTCTCCCAGAGTTCCTCCGCCAGGTGAGGCGCGATCGGCCCGAGCATGACGACGAACGGCCGCATCTCGTCGAGCGTGGGTACGCGCCCTCCGGCCCGCAACTCGTTGAGTAACTCCATCAGCGCCGCGATGGCGGTGTTGAAGGAGAGGGTCTCGAAGTCCTCCGTCACCTGCTTGATGGTGGCATGCAGCGAACGCTCGACGTCCGGATCCGGGAGGCCGGTCGTTCCGCCCTCTACGGCCGCTTCGACGGCGTCCGAGACCCGGGTCAGGAAACGCTGCGGCCCGGCGATCCCGGCCTCGCGGAAGTCTCCGCCCTCCTGGTAGGGCCCGAGGAACATCAGGTAGGTGCGGAACGTGTCGGCTCCGTAACGGTCGATGTACTCGTCGGGGTTCACCACGTTACCCTTCGACTTCGACATCTTGGCGCCGTCCTTGATGATCAGTCCGTGCCTGCGAAAACGCAGGTAGGGCTCCTCGAACGGGACGTGGCCGAGGTCGTGCAGCGCCATCGTGATGAACCGCGAGTAGAGGAGGTGGAGCACTGCGTGCTCTTCTCCGCCGATGTACGCGTCGACCGGCAGCCACTTCTCCGTCCGCTCCGCATCCATCGGCCGGTCATCGAAATCGGTGCTCGGATAGCGCAGGAAGTACCAGGCGCTGTCGAGGAACGTGTCGGAGACATCGGTCTCCCTCCGAGCCTCTCCGCCGCATGAAGGACAGGTCACGCGATAGAACGACTCTGCCTTCGCCAGCGGGGCGATGCCATCGTCTCCCGGCTTGAACTGTTCCACGTGGGGCAGCACGACCGGCAGGTCCTCCTCGGGAACGGGCACGGTACCGCACGCGTCGCAGTAGATGATCGGGATCGGCGGGCCCCAGTAGCGCTGCCGTGAGATGCACCAGTCGTGCAGTCGGTAATTCACCTGGGGCTCGGCCAGCCCCTGAGTGCCGAGCGAAGCGACGATCTTCTCGCCACCCTCGCCCGCCGTCATGCCGCTGAATTCGCCGCTGTTGATCAGGCGCTCTCCCTCGGCATGCTCGACGAATGCCGCTTCACCCAGCTTCAGGTCGACCGTGGACGGGTCGTCCGCCGCCTCGACGATCGCCGGCGGTGCCACCACCGGACGGATCTCGAGTCCGAACTGCCGTGCGAACTCGAAGTCCCGCTGGTCGTGCGCCGGGACCGCCATGATCGCCCCCGTCCCGTACTCCATCAGCACGTAGTCGGCGATCCACACGGGGATCTCCTCGCCCGTGGCCGGATTGATCGCGAATCCACCGGTGAAGACACCGGTCTTGGTCTTCTCGTCGGTCTTCTTCCGCTCCACCAGGTCGATGGCAGCGGCGGTCTCGCGATACGCCACGACCTCGGCTCGCCGCTCCTCGGAGGTGAGCGCATCCACGAGCGGATGCTCCGGCGCGAGCACCATGAATGTCGCGCCGAAGAGCGTGTCCGGCCGGGTGGTGAACACCTCGATCCGGGATGCGTCGTCGGCCGCGAGGTCGAAGCGGATCAGGGCGCCTTCCGAGCGACCGATCCAGTTCCGCTGAGCGGTCAGCGTGGAATTCGACCAGTCGATCCAGTCGAGGTTGGCCAGCAGACGCTCGGTATAATCGGTGATCCGGAAGAACCACTGGCTGAGCAGCCGCTGCCCCACTTCCGTGCCGCACCGCTCGCACTTCCCTCCCTCCACCTGCTCGTTCGCGAGGACCGTCTTGCAGGAGGGACACCAGTTGACCGGGGCCTCCTTCTTCTCCGCCAGGCCCGCCTTGAACAGCTGCAGGAAAATCCACTGGGTCCAGCGGTAGTAGTCGGGATCGGTGGTCGTGACCGTGTGCGACCAGTCGTACATGATCCCGGCACGCTTGAGCTGGCGCGTAAACGTCGCGATGCTGCGCGGGATGAGCTCCATCGGGTGGACGTTGGCCTTCAGCGCGTAGTTCTCGGAGTGGATTCCGAACGCATCGAAGCCGATCGGCTGGAATACGTCCTTCCCGTTGAGCCTCCGGTAGCGGCCGTAGAAGTCGGCACCCGTAAAGGCGTAGAGGTTTCCGACGTGCAGCCCCTCGGCCGAGGGGTACGGAAACATCATCAGGTTGTAGAACGGTCGCTCGGCCCCGTCCAGGTCGGGTTCGTTGGTTCCCTCGGCGGCCCAGCGCTCCTGCCACTTCTGCTCCGTCACGGTCGGATCGTACATCTGGCTCCGGTGCCTGTATGGCTCACGATTCGGGTCTGCGCTTCATGATCACCGGCCGGGGCGCGGAGCCCCGACAGCCGGTCGCGCTCGGGTCGTACCCGGCGCGGAGAGTCGAGCCGGAGAAGATGCAGGGCGTTCACGGTCTCGACAACTTGTCCCGGCCGGTTCGGGTCTTCCGGCGTTCGCCTCGTCAGCCGGTGACCAGCGAGATCACCACGGCCGCCCCGGCGCCTGCGAGACTGGCGAGCAGATTGACGGTCTCGTTGTCGATCCAACCGAAGCGGCGCTCGGCGGTGGCGCCCAGAAGGGAATCGGAGAACAGGCCTACGATCCCGCCCGCTGCGACGGGCAGGAACGTGGCCGGCGGGGCGGGCCCCCAGGCGGCGGAAGGAAGTAGCGTAGCGACGAGCCCGATCAAGCTCGCGCCGGAGAGGCCGGCCAGTGTGCCGGGCACGGACACGCCTCCCGTCTCGCCGGGGCCCACCGGCTGCCAGCCGACGAGGAGCCGGGCAGGCGCACGGAGCCCGGTTCCGACCTCGGTGGCCCACGTATCGGCGGTCATGGCGGCGATCGAACCGGCGAGGGCCGCGCCGGCTCCGGGCAACACGCCGGCTACTCCGAGGAGCGCTGCGAGTGCGGGGACGACGGAGTTGGCAAGGACCTGTCCGGCATTCCTGGGACCTTCCGGAACCGGGCCGTTGCGGCCCGCGTCAGGCGTTCGAGAATCGAGTGGCCTTTCGAAGTCGATCCGACGCCCGATAAGAGACGCGGACATCAGGAAGAGAACGAGCAGGAGCGGGCCGGCCGCGTGGCTTCCGGCGATCAGTGCCGCACCGGTGACGACCGCGGCGGCGACCCCCGATGGCGTCAACCACCGAAGGCGCGCTGCCAGGGCGAGAGACAGAACGCCGGCGGCGGCCCCGAGTACCGGCCAGATGTTCATCGGGCCGGGGTCCTCCCGGGGCTCGGCAGCGAGCCCGGTTGCCGACCCTGAATCCGGCCGCTAGCCTGTCGAACGCCCATGAAGCCCACCACTGGAACCCAGAAAGTCAGCCCGGCGATCGCACTCGCCCTGCTCGACGCGCTTCGCGCCTCCGACACACCGTCCGAGGTGATCGAGGACGAGTCGTTCCGCATCAGCCTGCCCCGGCGTCTCGGGCTGAACGAAGTCGTGGATACCCAGATGCGGCGCTACGCGGAGATCCGGGACCGCCGCGGGACGATTTCGCCGGACGAGTACTCGAGCCTGCTCGGGTTGATCGATCGTCGTCCCGACGACTCGGCGGTATTCGCCGCGGCGGGCCGGACACTCGGCGAGTCCTGGTTTCCCGGGCTCGGATTTCTCGACCGCACGCGCCTCCGACTGACACCGGCCGGACTGCGCCGCAAGAAGCTCGTCAGGGCGATGCGGGAGGCGGCTCGGGCGCTCGAGCCTGCGGCCTCGATCGTCCCCGTCATGGAATCGGAGATCATCGGGATCGAAGTCCGCGACCCACCGCTCGCCGCCACCGAAGGCGGCTCCGGCTGCGCCCTGTTGAGCGAGGTGCTCGAGGTATGCGCTCAGCGCAGGGGGCTGGGAACCGTGCAAATCGTGCACCCGCGCTGCGTCGCGCGCGGGGACGATCATTGCCGCTGGGTCGCCGCGGAGGCGGTGGAGCCGGACTGAACCGAATCCTGCAACGGCTCGACGTGCACGACGGCTCCGGTGAATCCGGCCTCGACCAGCTTTCTCTCTACCTCGTCCGCGATCTCGTGCCCCTTTGCGACCGACATTCCCCCGTCGACGATCACGGTCAGCTCCGTGAACGCCTCAGCCCGAAGGTCGCCGCGTGATCGCACGTCTGTGACGTCCAGCACTCCGTCTACGGGCCCGATGTAGCGCCGGATCCGCGAGGCCTCGATCGCCCGCGAGTCGACCAGCACCGGAATCGTTCCTCGCAGGATTTCCCACCCGCTCTTCGCGATCAGTGCCGCGACGACGATCGCCAGCCACGCGTCGGCGTCTTCCCAGCCGAGCGCCACCAGTCCGAGGCCCGCGATGACGCTCGTCGTGACGAGCACATCTGCGGCTGTGTGCCGGGCATCTGCTGAGAGAACAGGCGACCGGAGGGTCCGGGCGGCACGCGCCTCGGAGACCGCCACGAGGGTGTTCACCAGCATCGTTCCCCCGAGGAGAACGAAGGTGAGCGAATCGAGCTCCAGTGGGGGCGCGGAGCCCAGGAGACGTCCGATGGCTCCCGATACGAGCTCGAAGCCGGCGATCGAGAGGAAGCTCACCACCGCGAGCGCAGCCAGCGTCTCGTATTTTCCGTGACCGTACGGATGCTCCTCATCGGGGGGCGCGGCGGCGACGTTCACGGCGAGCAGGCCGACCACGTTGTTCATCGCGTCCACGCCCGAGTGTGCGGCGTCACCCAGTACGGCCAGGGACCCGGCGCGCAGCCCGACGATCAACTTGACCACGACTACGAACAGATTCGCCGCGAGCACCCACCACAGGACGCGGCGGACCCGTCGAAGACGGTCGTCCGGCATCAGCGGTCGAACCGCCTGACGACCCAGTCCATCAGCATCTCGAAAGGTGTGACGCGGGGCGCCTTTCCGGTCGACTCGTACTTGTCATAGAGACCGGGGTATCCGAATCCGATCCAGATCCCCACTCCGAACGCGAGGGCGGCGAGCACGATGAGGATGGTCAGAAATGTCTGGTCGCTCATCTGCGCTCCCGACTCTGGACAGGTGTGCGCCCCCGGGGCGCGCTTGCGATCGATCTCGGACTGCTCCTAATCTCTCCCGCCGGTCTTCCCGCGCAACCAGGAGAGATTCGATGGATGACGCGCACCGCCGCGAGATCGATGTACTGCTGCACGAAGAGCGTGAGTTCACGCCTCCCCCGGATTTCGCGGAAGGGGCGCACGTGTCCGATCGCGCACCTTACGAATCGGCGGCGGCGGATCGGCTCGGTTTCTGGGAGGACTGGGCCCGGCAACTGGAGTGGTTTTCTCCGTGGACCGAGGTCCTCCAGTGGGAGGCCCCATTCGCGAAGTGGTTCGTCGGCGGACGGCTGAACGTCGCGCACAACTGCCTGGACCGGCATCTGGACAGCTGGAGAGCCAACAAGGCGGCGCTGATCTGGGAGGGCGAACCCGGCGACCGGAAGGTGCTCACGTACCGTCAGCTGCACAGGGAAGTGTGCCTGTTCGCCAACGCTCTGCGGAAGCTGGGCGTGAAGAGGGGCGACAGGGTAGCCATCTACCTCCCGATGATCCCCGAAGCCGCGATCTCCATGCTGGCCTGCGCGCGACTCGGGGCGCCCCACTCCGTGGTGTTCGGAGGCTTCTCCGCCCGCTCCCTGCGCGACCGGATCGTCGATGCGGGCGCGAAGCTCGTGATCACCGCCGACGGCGGATACCGCAGGGGGCAGATCGTTCCCCTCAAGCGTACGACCGACGAGGCGATCGAGGGGCTCGATGTCGTCGAGAATGTCGTGATCGTTCGCCGGCGCGGAGCCGGGGACGGTGACGAGAGCTTCACACACGTCAGGGAAGGACGGGACCACTGGTATCATCGGCTGATCCAGGAGGCCTCGGCGGATTGCCCGGCCGAGGAGATGGATGCCGAGGACCCCCTGTTCATCCTCTACACATCCGGTACGACCGGGAAGCCGAAGGGGATCGTCCATTCCACGGGCGGCTATCTGACCCAGGCGATGGCAACGACGAAGTGGGTGTTCGATCTCAAGGACGAGGACGTGTACTGGTGCACCGCCGACGTCGGCTGGATCACCGGTCATTCCTACATCGTCTACGGACCGCTGGCTCTCGGGGCCACGATCCTGATGTACGAGGGTGCTCCCGACTGGCCCGACCGCGGCCGATTCTGGGAGCTGTGCGAGAAGTACGGCGTGACCGTGTTCTACACGGCGCCGACGGCGATCCGCGCCTTCATGAAATGGGGCGACAAGTGGCCGGCCGGCTCCGACCTCTCGTCGTTGAGGCTTCTGGGCACGGTGGGCGAGCCGATCAACCCCGAAGCGTGGACCTGGTACCACGAGCAGATCGGCGGCGGCCGCTGTCCCGTGGTGGACACATGGTGGCAGACCGAGACGGGAGCGATCATGATCACGCCGCTTCCCGGTGTCACGACCACCAAGCCCGGCTCGGCGACCGTCCCGTTCCCGGGCATCGAAGCCGCCATCCTGGACCAGCAGGGACGCGAGGCCGAGTCCGGCTACCTCGCGATCACCTCCCCGTGGCCATCGATGCTGCGGGGCATCTGGGGCGACGAGCAGCGTTACCGCGAGACGTACTGGTCGAAGTTCGAGGGCACCTATTTCCCCGGGGATGGCGCCCGGGTGGATGACGATGGGTACTTCTGGATCATGGGCCGCGTGGACGACGTCCTGAACGTGGCCGGCCATCGCATCGGGACGATGGAGGTCGAATCGGCGCTGGTGGACCATCCCGCCGTGGCCGAGGCCGCCGTGGTGGGCCGCGCCGACGAGATCAAGGGACAGGCCATCGCCGCCTTCGTGTCGCTGAAGGAGGGAATCGAGTCGAGCCCCGCCCTGCGCGACGAGTTGCGGGACCACGTGGTCTCCGAAATCGGGGCAATCGCCCGACCTGCCGACCTCGTGATCACCGCGGACCTGCCGAAGACCCGGAGCGGAAAGATCATGCGCCGGCTGCTCCGCGACATTGCCGAGGGCCGGGCGCTGGGCGACATGACCACCCTCGCCGACCCCGATGTCGTGGAGAGATTGAAGCAGCGATACGAGGAGGGGCCGGGCGCCTGACTCCGGTTGCACAACGGACGACGCGACAGCAGGTTTCGGGTGGAACGACGGGTACGGCAGGAGTTCCTCGAACGACCCTGAATGAGGGTGCCTTCTGATGACTGATTCGAGATGTGTCCGCGCTGTCTTCTTCACCGCCCTGGTCCTGTTCGCGCCCCTGTTCGGGGCCGCTTGTCTCGACCAGGAAAGCGTCTACGGCGACGACCGGCCAGCCGGGGAACCCCCGGTCGCATCCGGGGGCATGCTCGGGTACGTGGACCAGGTCGCCGGGCAGACGGTGTGCGGCAACTGCCACGCGCAGCCACAGGCGCAGTGGAGCGGAACCAAGCACGCGGGCGCCTGGGAATCCCTGCAGGAGAGCGGACACGCTCAGGAATTCTGCGAAGGGTGCCACTCGGTCTCCGAGCTGGGTAACGCGGCAACCGAGCCGAGCGGCTTCACGAGCACGGGAGATTCGCGCTATCTCGACGTTCAGTGCGAAAGCTGTCACGGTGCGGGCGCCGAACACGCCGCCGATCCGCAGGCCATTCAGCCGACTCCATCGATCAGCGTGTTCGCCGCCGATGGCACGACGTACCAGAACTGCGCGGAGTGCCACAACGGCACGCACCATCCGTTCGTCGAGCAGTGGTCGCTTTCCGGTCACTCCCAGGTCGTCGGCTTCGCGGCCGATCGAGTCGAGTGCGCCGGTTGCCACAGGGGCCAGGCGACGCTGCTGGAGTGGGGTGTCCGCTCGGACTACGTGGAACGCGACTCCGAGGAGCCGCTCCCCGTGGTGTGCAGCGTCTGTCACTCGGCCCATGACGCGACATTTTCGGGGCAGCTGCGTTTCCCGGTCGAGACGTCGAGCATCGACCTGCATCTCTGCGCCCGCTGCCACAACCGGCGTTCGATCCCGGATCCGAACTCCTCCCACGGCCTGGAGCCGCACTCGCCGGAGTCCGAGCTGATCAAGGGCGAGGCCGGATGGTTCCCACCGGGCTCGGGAATCGCCCCCGGCTCGATCATCACCTCGCACGGGTCGGAAGCGAACCCGACGCTGTGCGCCAAGTGCCATGTGGAGGCGTTCACCGTAACCAACTCCGAGACGGGCGACTTCGAGTTCCAGGCGGTGGGGCACACGTTCCAGGCGATCCCCTGCCTGGACGATAGCGGCATCCCGAGCGGCGCCACGGATTGCGGCACTGCAGTGGAGGAGCGCAGCTGGAGCGGCTGCACGGGCGAATGTCATGCCAGTGACGAACAGGCCCAGGGCCTGCTGACCTTCAAGGTGAACCAGGTCGAGCCGCTGACCGAGGATCTCATCGCGCTGCTCGAGATCGTGGACCCGAACCTCGATGAGGAGGGTGGCGAGATCGACGCGACCGATCCTTCGTTCACGGTCGCCGAGGGTGCGTTCTTCAACTACAACCTCGCCCTCCACGGAGGCGATGTGAAAGGCTCGGCGATTCACAACCCCCGGCTGATTCCGGCCCTGCTCGAGGCGAGCATCGAGGCGGTCGAAGACGAGTACGAGGTCGCGCTGCCGTGATCGACACCGAAACCGAGGCGGGCGCTCCCGTGCGGGGCGTCCGAATCTCTCGCGGCCGGCGCGGGCTGATATCGACCGCGTCGGCCGCCGTGCTTGCGAGCGTTCTCATCGTGGGCGGGGCCGCGCCGGCAGCCGCCCAGGAGCCCGCGGCCGGCGTACAGGCCGCGGCCGAAGGGGCCGGCAACCCCTGCATGCAATGCCACTCCGACATTGCCGCGCAGGCCGGAACGTGGAATGGCCGTCGCTTCTCTCATGCCCCGCACCTCGAGCGCGCGAACCTGGCCTGCTCCTTCTGTCATACGCCCATCGAGAGCCACGGGGGCATGAAGCTGGCAGGCGTCGCCGCCTGCAACGACTGCCACCACAATCGCACCTCGGGGGCCAGCTGCTCCCGGTGCCACGAGGGGGGCGTCGGGGCACCAGCGGGAATCATCGAGCACGAGATCGGGGATTTCGACCACACCCACCACACGGCCGCCGGCCTCACCTGCACGACCTGTCACGCCGGATCGCAGATGTCCGCCGTCAAGGTCGAGTGCATGGCCTGTCATGAATCGCACCACCGGCCCGAGGCCGGCTGCCTGGCCTGTCACGATCCGGGCACGACACCCGAGCACCCGAAGCAGGTGCACCTCGACGGCTGCATCGGCTGCCACGGCGATTCCGCATCGTGGATCGACACCTGGACGCGGGAAACGTGCACCGTATGTCACACGGACAAGGTGGCGCACTACCCGGATCGCCCCTGCGCCGTGTGCCACTTAGTCCCGGAGATTCCGACGTCCGGCGACGGGTAGTACGGGAGTCCCTCACCCCCCGTTTCTCATCGATGACAGAAACGGCCCGGCTTTCCGGGCCGTTTCTTCGTTTCCCGATCTCTGAATTTCGACATGGATCCTCTCCCGGGGGCACGCACCCGCGGGCACGATTGGTGCTGGATTTCAGTACGGCCCAAACGGAGGAATCCAGCCGATGTCGAACATAGATCGGTTCCGACTCGCCACCGCCTTCGCGCTGTCGTTCCTGGCAGCCGGCGTTCCCGATGCCATGGCCCAGGACGCGGCAGCCTGCGTGATGTGCCACGGAACGGCCTCGAATTTCGCCGGACAGCCCGACTCCGCATCCCTGGTGGTCACCGCGGAGGGATTCGAGGCCTCGGTGCATGGTGAAGCGGGCATGCCCTGCACCAGCTGCCACGCCGGGCTCAAGTTTCCGCACCCGGAAGATCCTCCGGTCGTCAACTGCAGCGCCTGTCACTCGGGAATCGCGGAGCAGTACGAGTCGAGCCTGCACGGCTACGCCCTGTCGCGCGGCAACACGGCGGCGCCGACCTGCATCGACTGTCACGGGGTGCACGACATCCTCCACAGCACCGATCCTGAGTCGAAAGCGAGCCACGCGAACACGGCGAGGCTCTGCGCCGAGTGCCACAGCAAGGACTTCGTGAGAGGGACGAACGGCGAGCTGGCGCCACCCCGTGTCTTCGAGGCGTTCGAGAGTTCCGTGCACGGACTCAACGAGGACCACGGAGCCGCCAACTGCACCGACTGCCACGGCGTCCACGACATGCGGGGCGCGGAGGACGCGCGATCGAAGGTCAATCGGCACAGTGTGGCCGCCACCTGCGGAGCGTGTCACGCCGACGTGACCGCAGCGTACGAGGGCTCCATTCACGGGCGCGCGTTCGAAGCGGGGTACGCCGACAGCCCGACCTGCACCGACTGCCACGGCGAACACCACATCCTCTCGCATGACGATCCGGATGCCCGTACCAGCGATGCCCACATGGCGCTCGATCTCTGCGCCGATTGCCACAACGACCCGGATATCATCGCGAAGTACGGCATGCAGGAGGGCGTGGTCGGCTCCTACGTGGACAGTTATCACGGCTGGGCCACGCGGCTGGATCACGGTCACGTCGCGACCTGCGTCAGCTGCCATACGGCGCACGAGGTCCTCCCCGCCGACGATCCGGCCTCCACGGTCAGCGCCCAGAACGTGACCGCCACATGCCGTGAATGCCATCCGAGCGCGGACGGCGAATTCGCCCGCAGCTACGACCACGTGTCCGCTGCGATCGACACCAATCCGGTCAACCGGATCATCAAGAAGATCTATGTCTGGCTGATCATCGGGGTGATCGGCGGCATGCTGGTTCATAACGCGATCATCATGTTCAAGTACCTTCGGGACGCGCGGCGACGCCACGTCTCGGAGCCCTCGTTCGTCCGGCTCACGCGATCGTACATCCTGCAGCACGTGGTTCTCGTCCTCTCCTTCGTTGTGCTCGTGATCACAGGTTTCGCGCTCCGGTACACGGACGCCTGGTGGGTGAGGGGACTCGCCGCGATCGGATTCGACGAGATGATTCGCTCCACGACGCACCGGGTGGCAGGGGTCGTGCTGATCGTAGGATCCATCTGGCACATCATCTGGATCGTGCTCTACCGCCATGGCCGGCGGTTCATTCGGGACATGGCTCCGCGTCCGAGCGACCTCTCCGAGCTCGCGACGAACGTGGGCTATCACCTGGGTGTCGCCAAGAAACCGGCACGCTTCGCGCGCTTCGGCTATATCGAGAAGGCCGAATACTGGGCGCTGGTGTGGGGCACCGCCCTGATGGCGATTACCGGAATCGTTCTCTGGTTCCCGGCCGAAGCCGTCAATTGGGCTCCCGCCTGGATCGTCGCCGCATCACAGACGATCCATTTCTACGAGGCCTGGCTCGCGACGCTTGCGATCATTGTCTGGCACTTCTTCTTCGTCATCTTCCACCCGGACGCTTACCCGCTGAGCTTCGTGGCCATGGACGGGCGGATGTCGGAGGAGGATGCCCGGCATCACCACCCGCGCTGGTACGAGGCCGAGAAGGAGGCCGAGGCGGTCGGCGAAACGACCGTTTGAGTCGAAAGAGCACGCCGGGGCCCAATTGTCCGATTGCGCCCCGGTCTGAGCCATAGTGTCCCACTTGAACACAGGTGGAACACATGTAACCTCTTGTCTCTCCTAGATATAGAGCACATCCGGTCTGTGTCCGAAATTTGCACGTGAACATCGCGCGCCTACGGGCGTATGGGGAACGGACCCAGACACCGAACGGGAGAACCGATCTTGATAAAGCAGGACACGATGCGCCGCTCGACGGCGTCGTCGGGCAGGCCGATTCGCGCTGCCGGCACGGCCGCGCTGCCCGGCGCCGCAGCACTGGCCCTGGCGCTGCTGTTCATTGGCGGAGCCGGGTCACCATTGGCTGCGCAGGACAGCGAGACCTGCCTCACATGTCACGCCAACGCATCTCTCTGGGAGTCGCACGAGAACGGCGCGCGTTTCATTGTCGACGGAGAGGAACTTTCCGGCTCCGCGCACGCCGGGCTCGAGTGCTTGAATTGCCATACGGGAATGACCTTCCCGCACGCTGAAGAACGGCCGGCCGTGGCGTGCGAGTCCTGCCACTCGGTACAGTCCCGACAGCACCAGGAGTCGCTTCACGGTGAAGCCGCGCGTCGCGGGGACCCCCTCGCACCGACCTGTGCCGACTGTCACGGCGCGCACGGGATTCTCTCCGAGCGAGACGAACGAAGTCCGACGCACGTCGTGAACATTCCGTACCTGTGCGGTGAGTGTCACCAGGAGGGGACGGAGGTCTCCGAGCGCCGCGAGATCGCCGAGGACCACATCCTCGAGAACTACTCGCTCTCGATCCACGGCACCGGGCTGTTTCGCCAGGGACTGCGCGTAACAGCGGTCTGCACGTCCTGTCACACCTCGCACCACATCCTGCCCCACGAGGACCCGCGCTCGAGTATCCATCAGGACAACGTCGCGCAGACCTGCACGGCCTGCCACGCGATGATCGAGCAGGTCCACCGGCAGGTGATCGACGGTGAGCTGTGGGAGGCGGAGCCGCACAAGATCCCCGCCTGTGTGGACTGCCACCAGCCGCACAGGATCCGGCGGGTGTTCTACGACACCGGTGTCGCGGTGGGCGAGTGCATGCAGTGCCACGCCGATCCGGACCTCACCGGGACGGACATCGCGACCGGCGAGACGATCTCGATGTTCGTTGACGAGCAGGGGTACCACGCCGGAATGCACGCGACGACCGGCTGCGCCCAGTGCCATGTCGATGTCACCGCCGTATTCGACGACCGCCCGTGCGAGACGGTCACCCAGACCGTCGACTGCGCGATCTGTCATGCCGAGCAAGTTCAGGATCATTCCGGTGGCGCGCATGGCCGGCTGGCCGCGGCGGGAGACGAAAACGCCCCGACCTGCCTGGACTGTCACCAGAAGCACTCGACCACCGGGCAGACGCAGGCGGGATCACCCACCTTCCCCCAGAATGTCCCCGAGCTCTGTGCACGCTGTCACCGCGAGGGCGAGACGGTTGCGGCGCGCGTAGCCCACGATGATCCGATCATCGAAAGCTACGAGATGAGCATTCATGGCAAGGGCCTCATGCAGAGCGGCCTGCTGGTGACGGCAACGTGTACGGATTGTCACGGGCCGCATGCCCAGAGGCCTGCGGATGACCCCGAATCACGCGTGAACGCGAACAACATCACCTCGACCTGCGGGGAATGTCACCACGGGATCGAGGAAGAATTTCGCAAGAGCATCCACTGGCCGGAGGACGGCGATTTCTCGCACGATGCGGAGCCCCACTACCCGACCTGCGAGGAATGCCACACGTCGCACTCGATCAGCCGCACGGACCGGGACGATTTCCGGATGCTGATGATGAGCCAGTGCGGCGACTGCCACGAGGAGGAGACGGAGACCTTCTTCGACACGTATCACGGAAAGGTGTCCCGGCTGGGCGGTGCGGGCGCGGCCAAGTGCGCCGACTGCCATGGCCAGCACAGCATCCTTCCGCCCTCGGAGCCCGCATCCACACTGAGCCGGGAGAACGTGGTCGAGACCTGCGCCCAGTGCCATCCGGGGGCCAACCGCCGATTCGCCGGATACCTGACGCATGCGACGCACCACGACCGCGAGAAATATCCCTGGCTGTTCTGGTCGTTCTGGGCGATGACCACGCTCCTCGTCGGAACGCTGACCTTCGCGCTCACGCACACGGGAGCGTGGCTGTGGCGACTGTGGCGTTCACCGGAGGAATGGAGACATCACGAAACGGCCGTGGTCGCGCACAAGAAGGTCTACCAGCGCTTCACGGCGTTCCAGCGGACGCTGCACATCGTGATGATCCTGAGCTTCATGACCCTCGCGATCACCGGCATGGCGCTCAAGTTCTCCTACATGGGCTGGGCGCAGTTCTTCTCCAACATGACGGGCGGGTTCGAGGGAATGGGTGCCCTGCACCGCATCGGCGCGGTGGCGATGATCGTGATCTTCGCCATCCACCTGGTGGACGTGTTCAAGCAGAAGAAGGCGGCGAAGCAGAGCTGGAAGCAGTTCATTCTCGAGTCGCCGAACACGCTGATGTTCACCAAGCAGGACCTGATCGACCTGAAGAACTCGTTCAAGTGGTTCTTCGGCCGGGGACCGCGTCCCGAGTACGGCCGGTTCACCTACTGGGAGAAGTTCGACTACTTCGCGGTGTTCTGGGGGATGTTCGTGATCGGCTCGACGGGACTGTTTCTCTGGTTCCCCGAGTTCTTCACGCTGATCCTGCCGGGCTGGCTGGTCAACGTGGCGACGATCATCCACAGTGATGAGGCGCTGCTCGCCGTGGCGTTCATCTTCACGATCCACTTCTTCAACACGCATTTCCGTCTGGACAAGTTCCCGATGGACCCCGTGATCTTCACGGGTACCGTGCCGATCGAGGAGATGAAGCGGGACAAGCCGCTCGAGTACCAGCGCATGGTCGAGACCGGTGAGTTCGAGGATCGGCTCGTCGATCCCTACCCCGCGGAAGTAGAGCTCGGCTTCCGGATCTTCGGGTTCACGATGCTCGGGATCGGGCTGCTGATCATCGCGCTGATCCTGTACTCCATGATATTCGGATACCGTTGATCGGGAGCACGTTACGGATATCGCGGGCCCGGGCGGACTGAATCTCCGCCCGGGCCCGTCATCGTCTGGCGGAGCCCTTGATACCGACAGCCGGGACACGCAAGATTGATGGTATTCGCGGGGACTCTTCGGGTTTGTAACCCTGAGACATGCCGGAGTTGGCAACATGATCGTCCACCGCCGTACGCTCGCACTCGTATCGTCCGTTCTGCTTCTCGCGCCGTCGGCGCTGTTCGCCCAGGGGATTCGCGGTGAGCTCCGCGTCCGCGGCGACATCGTCGGATTCCAGCGTCTGCAACGTGACAGCGTCCCTGAAAGCCAGGTCTCGGGCAGCGGTGCCCAACGACAGCTGGCCGATGGCACCGCCGTCACCTGTACGACGGGGGGGTTCTGTCGCTGGTACGGCAGCGGGGAATCGGAGAACGTCTACCCCCTCTACCAGGATCTTCGGGCCACGGGCTGGACCGGTGTCGAAGGGCTCTCCTTTCATACGCAGCTTCGCGCTCGCCTCGGCAGCGACGACGCGTGGCCGCGCACGGAGCAGGAAGTAGAGGCGATCACGGCGTACATCGGTTACCGAACCCGTGACTTCTGGCTGCGCGCGGGCCGAATGCTGCGGTCGGGAAGCCTCGGCTATCGGAATTTCGACGGCGGTTCCGTCGCGTGGAGTGGCCTGGGCCCACTGCGGCTCGAGGCATACGGAGGGTGGAGTCTGGGTATCGGCCTCAACGCACCCCGTAACGGTCAACTTCTCACCGAGGCCGACGAGTGGGCACCGAACAAGCGCGCCTACATCTACGGCTTCGACGGAGCGCTGGACTTCGGAACCAACTTCTTCGCCAACGTGCAGTACCAGCGCGAGATCCGGACCGACGAGACCGGGCTCTATTCGGAGAGAATCGGTGGATCACTCCGGGCCATCGTGGGAGACGCGATCCTGGATGGAGGGATCACTTACGATCTCGCATTCAAGGAGATCAACCTCGCCAGGCTGCAGATGACCTCGCCACTCGGTGCCGGCTTCGGCCTGGTACTGGAGGCCAAGCATTATCGACCGTTCTTCGAATACTGGACGATCTGGGGCGCGTTCAGTCCGGTCGCCTATTCGGAAGGCCGAGGAATGCTCACCTGGTCCTCACCCGAACTCGGTCTCTCTCTCGAGGCGGGCGGCGGATACCGCGATTACGACGAGACGGCCGCGGGCACCGAGTCCGTGGAGATCAAGGAAGACGGCATCCGACTCTACGGCGGTGCGCGCTGGGTCAACGGCCCCTGGTTCGTGGACGGCGGATACCGCTCGGAAACCGGCTTCGGCGCCTCCCGATACGGCGGTGACCTCTCGGTCGGACGGCGGATCGGGAATGACGCGCGTCTCGCGCTGTTCGGAAGCTCCACGAAGTCGTTCGGAGAATTCCGGATCGGCGAACAACTCGGTACCGGTGGCGGAATCGATGCGTCCTGGAATCTCGGTGACTTCACGGTCAGCGGCAGCGCCGCGCTGTACCGGATCACCTTCGAAAACCGGTCACAGAACGAAGACTGGACCCAACCGAGGGCGCACCTGTCCGTCGCATGGCGATTCGGCTCCACGGCGAAGCCGCGCCCGTCCATGCGTGGGATCGGAGGCTACTGATGAAGCGCGCGATTCTGATCGGGCTGGTGGTGCTGGCGGGCGCGACGAGCGCACTCCTGTCGATGCCGCAGCAGGAGGGTTTTCCGCACGCCCGTCACCAGGGACTGTTCCCGAGCTGCAGTGCCTGCCACGCGGGCATCGAGACGGGTGACGCGGAGATGTTCATTTCCATCCAGCCGTCGGCCTGCCAGGCCTGTCACGACGGACAGACGGCCCCGAGAGTCTCCTGGGACGGTCCGTCCGAGCGCCCGGCGCACAATCGAAAGAGTGTGCACCCTGGACACCCTGAGATCCCCTGCAGCTCCTGCCACCAGGTCCCGGGCCGATCCGGCGACATGCAGGTCCAGGCCGCAGGATTCGAAGCCTGCCAGGCCTGCCATGCTCCGAACGCGGAGGGACATCTTTCCGCGGAGAACGACTGCGCCCAGTGCCATGTTCCGCTGACCGAGGCGACGGGTCTCACGGAGGCGCAGATCGCCGGCTTCCCGGCTCCACCGACGCACGCTTCGCCGCAGTTCCTCTCTGCGCATGGGGCGATGGCGTCCGGCGAAGCGTCGAATTGTTCGGTCTGCCACGCGCGCGAGAGCTGCACCGTATGCCACGTCAATGCGGAGATGGTGCCTGCGATCGCAGCGCTGGAGCCGGATCCGCGTGTGGCGGCGATGACCGCGGGCGCGACGTGGGATCCGCCCCTGCCGCAGAGCCACGCGGTGGCCGACTGGAATCTTTCGCACGGGGCGGCGATGCGAGAGGCGCCGAACAGCTGCGCCACGTGTCACACGCAGAACCTCTGCGCGACCTGTCACATCGAGACCAGCGAACAGATCGCCCCGGACTTCGCGATCGAGGCCACCACCTCGGCGGACGGTCCGCTGGTGAAGATCCCGGGCCACGGCCCGAACTTCGCGGTCGCGCACGGCGCGGCGGCCGTGGCTTCGTCGCCCAAGTGTGCCGCCTGCCACCAGGAGACCTACTGCGTGGACTGCCACGACGGATCCGGCCGCCCGTCGTTCCACCCGGCCGACTTCGTTCAGCGGCACAGCGCCGAGGCCTGGGGCCAGATGCAGACCTGCTCGGAATGCCACTCCAACGAGGCGTTCTGTCGGGACTGCCACACCACGCAGGGCTTCGCCAACGTCGGTCAGACGGGCGCGGCGTTCCACGATGCGGTACCCGACTGGTTCGTGGCGCACGGGAAGGCGGCGCGGCAGGGTCTCGATGCTTGCGCGAGCTGCCACACGCAGTCCAGTTGCCTGCGCTGTCACTCGGCCGTCGAGGGATTCCGGATCAACCCGCACGGGCCGGACTTCGACGCTGATGCCGAGCTGGCGAAGGGCTCGTGCACGATCTGCCACGGTTCGGCGCCGGAGTAATCCAGACAGCCGGATGTACAGAGGCCCCGACCGGCGATGCCGGTCGGGGCCTTCCTGCATTGACCTGAAACTGGCCTTCTACCGTCGCGTCACCCGGCCTTCGCGTGGCAGACGGTGCAGTTCTCCTGCTTCATGTCGCCGTGGTTCTCCGGTGTCTTGGTGGCGCCCATCACGCCTTCACCGTGACACATGGCGCAGTTCTCCTTGCCCGCCATGTCGTGCGGGATCGCACCGGCGGCGGCCGCCGCGGTCTGAACCGGCGAACTCTCGGAATGGCACAGCTGGCAGTTGGCCTGGTCGAAGCCCTCGTGGCTCGCCGGCGACTTGGTGGCGCCCATCACGCCCTCGGCGTGACACATGGCGCAGTTTTCCTTGCCCGCCATGTCGTGCGGCGTGACGGGGGGCTTCGCCATCTCCTGGGCACTGAGGTTCGTCGCCCCGACGAACAGCAGCGCGACCAGGAAGGCAAACGAGGTGGTACGACGCATAGTACGCTCTCCTTCAGGAATGAAACGCCCGGTCGCCGGTAGATCCGGCGGCTCGCTCTCCATCGGGCAATTCAACCAGCGTGATGTTACATACCCGCCTGTCGTTACGAAAGATTCCGGCTCAGGTAACCAGGATCGAGCGGATGAAGGGCATACCGAACATGATCCGTGTCCACTTGCCGCCGACGGCCCGCCCGAAGTACAGGTTGCCCGACGAGGTCCCGATCAGCCCTGCACCCTCCGTGGCCGGATCGTCGGCCACATCCATGATCGCACCGGTATCCCTGACGCCGGAGAGGTGCAGCGGTGTCCAGCTCTCCCCCGCATCCGGGCTGAGCCAGAGCCGCGCCTTCGCGTCCCCCTTCCGTCCGCTCCACTGAGACGGGGTGTTGTCCGCTGTCGCCAGCACCAGGCGGGATTGCCCCGAACTGGACACTTCCACGCCCCGGGAGATCAGGTCGAACCGGGTGCAGTACAGCTCACCGATCTCCGTCTCGTGCCGCCTCCAGTGCAGACCACGATCACGGCTGATGTGGAGTCCTCCGCCCGTCGCCGCGTATAGTCGACTCGGATCCCACGGGTCGACCTCGATCTCGTGGATGTCGTCAAAGATCCCCTCGTTGATTCCCGTGAAGCTCTGGCCACCGTCGTCCGTCCGGTACGCCCCGCCGATCTCGACCCCCACGTACAGCCGACGGGCATCGTTCGGATCGCATGCGATCGTCTCGACGTGGGCGGATCGCCTTCCGTAGTCTCGCCACGACTCGCGCGCGCCGAGCTCCCGGAGGGCCGGAATCTCTTCCCAGGACTCTCCGTCGTCGCGGGTCACGAACAGCGCGGCCGGCTCGGTACCGGCGTAGACGACCGAGGGATCGGAGGGCGAGACGGCAATCGCTCGCACCATGGCGCCGTCGAGCCGTTCGATGGCCCGGTCCCAGCTGCCCCCGCCGTCGCTGCTGTAGAACAGTCCCTCCTCGGGCACGACCGCCCAGACTCGACGGTCCGTTGCCGCGATCCGGTAGACCTGGCGACCCTCGAAGTGCTTCTCGGCGGTTCGTCCGCTTCGCTCGCCCTCGATCCAGCGTATGACGTGAAGGCCGTCGTCCGTCCCGACCAGGATCCGCATCTGAGAATTCCCCGATTTCGTGGTTGATCGACTGCGACCGTCCCTGATCCAGGGTCAGCCGACGTTCGGCGCCGTCATCTTCGCGAAGTCGATGATCGCATCGAGCTCCTCGTCGCTCATCAGCTTCATGTCCCGTACGACCTCGCGCAGCGTCTTGTCTTCCTTCAACGATCGCTTTGCCACCTCCGCGGCCTGGTCGTACCCGATCACGGGCGCGAGAGCCGTCGAGAGCGAGCCGGTAGTCTCCGCGTATCGCATGCAGACGTCCACATTCGCGGTGATGCCTTCGACACAGCGGTCGGCGAACGTCCGGCTGCCCGTGGAGAGGATCTCCACCGATTCCAGGAGATTGTGGATCATCACCGGGATCATGACGTTCAGTTCGAGATTCCCGCGCTCTCCCCCGATGGTGATCGCCGCGTCGTTTCCGATCACCTGGGCCGCGATCATCGTGAGCATCTCCGACATGACCGGATTCACCTTGCCCGGCATGATCGATGAGCCCGGCTGCAGCTCGGGAAGATTGATCTCGCCCAGCCCGCAGCGTGGCCCGCAGGCGAGCCAGCGAATGTCGTTCGCGATCTTCATCAGGCTGCAGGCGACGACCTTGAGCATCCCGCTCATCTCGACGACCGCATCGCGTGCGCCCTGCGCCTCGAAATGGTTCTCGGCCTCCCGGAACTCCACCCCCGTGATCTCGCTGATCCGCTCCGCCATGCGACGTCCGAATTCGGGATGCGTGTTGATCCCGGTTCCGACGGCCGTGCCCCCGATGGCCAGCTCACGCAGGGACTCGCGCGCCATCCCGATGCGGCGCTCCCCGTGCGCGACCTGGCTGGCGTAGCCACCGAATTCCTGCCCCAGGCGCATCGGCGTCGCGTCCTGAAGGTGGGTGCGCCCCGCCTTGTAGACTCCGTCGAACTCGCGGGCCTTGGCGTCCAGGGCAGCTCCGAGATGTGCGAGCGCTGGAAGCAGCTCGCCCTCTACCGCGAACAGCGCCGAAACGTGAACCGCCGTCGGGATCACGTCGTTGCTCGACTGACCCATGTTCACGTGGTCGTTGGGATGGACCGGCTCCTTCGAACCGACCTCTCCCCCGAGGATCACGTTGGCGCGATTCGCGATCACTTCGTTCGCGTTCATGTTGGTCGACGTGCCCGATCCGGTCTGGAAGATGTCGAGGACGAAGTGCTCGTCGAGCTCGCCGTCCATCACTTCCTGGGCCGCCTGCCGGATCGCACCGGCCCGCTCGGAGTCGAGCAGGCCCAGCTCCTCGTTGACTTCGGCGGCCGCCCGCTTGATCGCTCCGAGCGCGAACAGGAATCTCCGATCGAAGCGCAGCCGGCTGATCGGGAAATTGCGGCGAGCCCGCTCCGTCTGGGCTCCATAGATCTTGTCGGCCGGAATCTCGACCGGCCCCATCGAGTCCTTCTCGATCCTGTGATTCTTCATCCTCGTACCCGCCTTTGAGTTCGACGAGAATCCACTCTGCCATCCAACGGAAGTTTCGCGTCGGGTTGCGGTCCGGCCGGGTCAGAACTCCAACCGGTCTCCCGGTTCGACATCGTTCGACGAGAACCAGTCCAGGTTCATCTCGAGCGCATACATCACCGGTCCGGCCGAGATCGTGTTTTCGTCCGTCTGCGGCTGCATCTTCTCGATGTTCACGATCGACCCGTTTCCGTCGATGAACGCGATGTCGAGGGGAATCCGGGTGTTGCGCATCCAGAAGCTTCGGATCCTTTCGTCGGGATAGACGAAGAGCATCCCGTAGTCATCCGGCAGCTCGTCCCTGTTCATCAGGCCGACTTCCCGAAGCTCGCGGGTATCGGCGATCTCGACCGAGATCGGCACTCCGCCGACCGTGACCCTCTCGACGCGGATGGGTCGTCCGTCGGGACCGAGCCGCGGAGCCCCGCTCACCTCCTGGTCGGAACCCGACGCAATCGTGCTCGACCCCGGGCGGTCATCGGCCGTCGCCACTTCGCCGTCCCCTGCGGATGCACCCCCGCAACCGGCGGAAAGCCCTGCCACGAGAGCAATTACGAACCACGCGGACGGCCGCCTACTCTCCTTCTCGTGGCGCGATGAACCTGACTTCGTGAACGCGACTCCCATGGCGACTTCCGTGCAATCGGGTAACTGTCGGGTCGGAACGCCCGCGCGACCTCCGGCAAGATGCTCACCTGATCCGGGTACGCAACCGATCGTACACCGAATCGACTTGACCGTCCCGGCCGGCAGGGGTTTCACGAGGCGGTCCGCCCTCGTTGAGACGCGCTCTCGATCACGATAGTTTGCGCGGTCGGGTTTCCCCGAATCCCGTAACACGGAGGTCGATCGACCTCCGCAGGCTTGACGCATACGAACCTGGAGCAGCATGACCGATTCGAGTCCGGCGGTACCAGCGACCCGCCCTCCGCTCGGGTGCGCCGCCCTCCTCATGGAGGTGCTGCGGGGTGAATTGAGGGAGCGGGAGCTTCCCTTCACCCACCAGCGCGAGGCGATCGCCCGCCTGCTGTTCGAGTCACCACGGAACTTCTCGGCCGACGAGGTGGCGGCCGAGCTTCAGGAGCGCGGGGAGCGGCTCGGAAAGGCGACGATCTACCGCACGCTGGCGCTTCTCGTGGATCTGGGCCTCGCTACCGAACACGACTTCGATGAGGGCTTCAAGCGCTACCAGGTCCAGCTCGGTGCCGCGCGACATGACCACCTCATCTGCACGGAGTGCGGCCGGGTATTCCCATTCGATCACCCCGACGTCGACCGGGCGCTTTCGGCCGTCGCCGAGGCTGCCGGCTTCGCGCCGATCACCCGCCACATCAAGCTTTTCGGAACCTGCCATGAATGCTCGTGAACGTCTGCTGAACCTGTTCGTCGACCGGTCCTTTCGACTCGGTGACTTCACCCTGTCATCCGGCCGGAAGAGCGATTTCTATATCGACTGCCGGACGACCACGATGCACGCGGAGGGCCAGGTTCTCCTCGGCGAGGTGGGCCTCGACGCGATCGAGGCGTCCGGGCTCTCGCCCGACCTGATCGGCGGCCTGACGATGGGCGCCGATCCGATCGCCTACGCGATCGCCGGGGAGAGCTTCCGACGAGACAGACCCATCCACGCATTCTCGGTGAGAAAGAGAGCGAAGCGACACGGGACGGGCAGGCAGATCGAGGGCTGCTTCGAGTCCGGGGCGAGAGTCGTCGTGGTTGAGGACGTGATCACGACCGGTGGCTCGGCACTTCAGGCCTGCGAGGCCGTCAAGGCCGAACAGGGAACGGTGCTGATGATCCTCGCGGCCGTGGATCGCCAGGAAGGTGGACGCGAGACGATCGAACAGGCCGGATTCAAGGTCGAGTCCCTCTTCGGAGTCGACGAATTCCGTCGCGTGCTGCGGGAACGGGAGGGTCGCTGACCATGCTGCGAGAAACGCTGTTGTTCATGAGCGAGAGCCAGGGCGTCCGCAGCATCCTCACCAGCCTTCCGGGGGCGGGCCACATGGCCGCGAAGTTCGTCGCCGGCGAAACATCGGATGAGGCGCTGGCCACGGCACGGGCTCTGAACGACGAAGGATTCCGGGTCACCCTCGACCTTCTCGGCGAGAGCGTCGGCGTGCGCGAAGAGGCCGCGGCCGCGGCGCACGCGTATCGCGCGAGCCTCGACCAGATCGAGGCCAGCGAGGCGGTATCCACGATATCCCTGAAGCTCACTCAGCTCGGACTGGACATCGACCACGAATTCTGCTTCGAGAACATTCTCGGCATCGTCGAGCACGCCGAGTCCCTGGGGAATTTCGTGCGCATCGACATGGAGAGCTCCGAGCACACCGAGCGAACTCTGGAGATCTTCCATCGCGTGTTCGAGAGGCACTCGAATGTCGGAATCGTCATCCAGTCGTACCTGAGGCGAAGCGAGGCCGACATCCGGGAGCTGGTCCGGGTCGGCGCGCCGGTCCGCCTGTGCAAGGGAGCGTACCAGGAGCCGGCATCCGTCGCCTTCCAGCAGAAGGCCGAAGTGGATGCCAGCTTCATCCGCCTGATGCGGCTGCTGCTCGACGGCGGCGCGCAGACCGCGATCGCCTCGCACGATGAGAGGATGATCGACGCCACCCTCTCACACGTCGCCCGGGAAGGGATCCCGGAGGACGCTTTCGAGTTACAGATGCTGTACGGCGTGCGGCGGGAGTATCAGCGTCAGCTCGTCTCCAATGGGCTGAACATGCGGATCTACCTTCCGTACGGCTCGGAGTGGTACTCGTATTTCATGCGCCGGATGGCGGAGCGCCCGGCGAATCTGCTATTCGGTCTGCGCGCCGCGCTGGGCGGCTGACCGGCTTCTGGATCGGGAGGACGGACCGACTGTGATCACGTTCACGGACCAGGCGAGGGAGAGGGTCCTCGCCTTCATGGAGATGGAGGAGGGCGAGCTCGCCGTGCGGATCGAGGTCCTGGACTCGAGCCCGCTCGCGCCCCGGTACGACCTGGCGCTGATCGAAACGAGCGAGGGCGGCGACGGCGACCGTCGGCTGGACGCGGGAGGTTTCCCGCTCCTGGTGGACGCCGGCAGCGTCGAGCTGCTGCAAGGCGCCACCGTGGACTGGGTCGAGACCCTGCAGGGGAGCGGGTTCAAGGTCGACAACCCGAACATCAAGCCGATCGGCGAGAGCGCGCCGCAGGGACCTCTGGCCGATCGCGTGAAGCACGTGATCGAGCACCAGATCAACCCCTCGATCGCCGGACACGGCGGAGCGGTCGCCCTCGTGGACGTGCGCGACGGAGTCGTCTACCTCGAGATGCACGGGGGCTGCCAGGGGTGCGGGATGGCTGCCGTTACGCTGGCGCAGGGCATCCGCAGGATCCTGATGGAATCGCTTCCCGAGATCCGCGAGATCGTGGACGTCACGAATCACGAGGCCGGCGCGAACCCGTACTATTGAGGCGCCTCCTCAGCGGAGAACGACGGCGATTCCCGTGCTCGTGGGCATCCGCTCCGCATCGAGGCTCAGGGCTCGACCTCCGAGCTGCAGCGTCCGCTCCGCGATCTCGTCGATCAGGTCTACGGCGTTTCCGCCCGGGTCCGAACCCCCGTCCGCGACGATCCGGATGTCGCCGGTGGACGGATCGAATTGCCCCCAGATCCTCCGCCCCTTTTCGCTGAGCAGCAGGCGGACTCGCCCGGCCACCGCGAGTCGTGCGGCGGCCGACACGTCACTCTCGACCTTGCCCTTCCCGTAGGAATTCTCCCACAGCTCCAGCGCGCGGTCGATCTTCCGATCCACGCCGGCCTTCGCGATGGGCCACGCCGCCTCGTGGATACGCGACGCGTCCCAGTCACTCACGTTCCCGATGATGCCGTCCGGGGCCAGATTCTCGAGCTTGCTGATACTCCGGTAGATCGGGTGGTAGTAGTCCACCGCCGCCAGGATGATCGGGCCGATCTCGTCTTCCAGCAGGGCCTGAACCCCGGCATCCACCTTGCGGAAGAATTGCTCCAGCTCTGATTTCGTATCGTCCTTGCCGGCTCCGTGGCCGTGGAACATCGGCTTGTGGCCGTGCCCGCCGGAGCTGTGCATCGACAGTCGGTCCTTCTCGATCTGGAAGCCGAGCGCCTCCCGAAGACTGGTGGGGACGCTTCCCAGATTCACCGGACTCAGCCCGGACACGGTGCCTTCCCACAGTCGGACGTCCTTCTGGCTGAGACCCAGCACCCAGAACCTCTCCGGTGCCTGGAGGAACTCCACCAGCGGACGCGTGTGGAAGGTCGGCGCCACGACGACGAGATCCGGTACCGAAGCCGGAAGCCGGTACAGCTTCTGAACGCCGTCGCCGGCGAACATTGCGAGCCCGTCAGCCTGGTGACGCCAGAACTCCTCGTCTCCCACCAGCTGCTCGAAGGGCTCGAGCAGTGCGTCCGCACGGGGCGCGTCGCCACTGTCCATCAACTGTCGGGCCTGCTGCAGTGCGGCCCGCAGACGCAGGGGCTGCGCCGCTACGTCTGGCCCCTTTCGATGTGTCGGCATGTAAATGCTGACGGCGGGACCGGCCGTCACCTCGAACAATTCCTTCAGTTGGTCTCTTCCGAAGTGATCCACGCTGGGTCGTCCCTTCGATTTCCGGTCAGTCCTTCTTCATGATCCCGTCGAGAAAAGTCGCGACGAGCGAAACGATGATCGCGCCGAACAGGGCGGCCCAGAAGCCGGAGATCGTGAACCCGGGCGTGATCCAGGCCGTGAGCGCCAGGAGTCCCGCGTTGATCACGAAGTGGAAGAGCCCGAGAGTAATGATCGTGATCGGCAGCGAGAGCAGTGAAACGAACGGCTTGATGAACGTGTTCACCACGCCGAATACCAGGGCCGCGAGCAGCAGCGTCGAGGTGCTCGCCACCGAGATGCCGCTGAGAAGCTGGGCCGCTACCCAGAGGGCGGCCGCATTGATCAGAATGCTGAGAATCAAGCCCACGAATACCTCCCGAGATTGAGATTCGACGATCGAGATTCCCGGGAGGGCGCGATGGCGCGCCCCACCAGAGTCGCGCGGGAATGCCTCAGAACGCCTGGACGAGGTTGAACTGGAAATACCAGCCCCTGCCCGGTCGATTGTTCGGGTGAACCAGGTCCATCTCCATAATGAGAAATCCGAGCAGATTCAAACGAGCTGCGACCCCGTAGCTCGTGACGATCTCCCTGCAGTTCAGCCCCGGCGTCTCCTCGGCGCCGCAAGAAAAGGAGGGGCTGTTGGTGTCATTCCACGCGATGCCGGCGTCGAAGAACGGTGCGATCTCGAGCGGGGGGAAGCCCGCCGACGGAATCACGCCGAAGAAGCCGAGCAGCGGGATACGGAATTCGACGTTGCCCACTGCAACCTTGCTCCCGAACAACTGGTTGTAGGAGTTGCAGGTGGTCACTCCGCTGGTCGGATTGAAGTCGCATTCATCCGCGCTGTACGATCCGCTGTTGTAGCCCCTGACCAGGGTCGGCATGCCGAGGTAGAGGTCGGTGAGCACGCGCGTGTTGGCCCATCCCGGCGGGGCGTTCTCGTCGATCTCGAACCAGCGGGCTTCGGCGTCGCTTCCGTATCGGCCGAAGTGCATGAGCCGCGTGGCGATCGTGAACGGTCGGGCGGGCATGAAGTACTTTCGATAATCCAGCAACGCTCCCAGGTAGTTCAGGTCTCCGACCCGGGGTGAGAGCTCCAGCCGGTACCGCTGCCCGAGGATCGGACCCGTTCCGCCGAATACCGTGTTGTCATACACGAGAGCGGTGCTGAACAGCCCCTGGTTGAGGGACCGGGGTGCCTGGAGCTCGAGGGTCTCCTCGCCGATGACCTGCCCGGTAAAGGCGTCGTACGCCACGATCCGACGCTCGTCGGAATAATCGAGATTCTGGTACCCGCCGGAGACCTCGAACCGGCTCGCCCGGCTGAACGGATAGGTCACCCCCGTGATCAACTGCCGGCTCACCTGCCAGAGGCGTCGTTCGACTTCGACGTATTCACCGCCTTCGAAGCCGGCCGCCTCGTAGCCCACGTTCACGTAGGGGATCTGACCGCCTTCCACGAACCAGTTCCAGCGGGTGCGCCGATTCTCGTAGGACGCGATCAGTGCCGAGCTCTTGAACAGGTCCCCGTAGGCGGTATTGATGTTGAGGACGGTGCTCAGGTTCCGGTTCCCCAGCATGTCGCTGAAGAAGAGCGAGATCCCCCCGGCGAAGAAGGCGCCGTACCGGTCTACTCCCGCCCCGATCTGCGGCTGGCTCACGTAGTCGAGCCTCAACTTCGGGCTGTACTCGGCCGCGCCGAAGGTCAGGGGGTCCTGCAGGCCCAGCTCTGGCTCGTCGAGCATCACGGTCACGAGTCCGGGCGGCCGATCCTGAGGCGGCAGTACCGCGGGGCTCACGCCCTCGATCTCGCCCTCGATCGGCACGCCGGCGAGCTGTTCGGGCGTCTCGACGATGTAGATGTTGTAGTCCCCGCCTTCGAACGCGGTGTACGCCAGGCGGTCCGCCCGGGCCGCCGTCGAGATCGCGGGGCTCGTCGCTGTAATGCCACTGATTCCAGTGATCAGATCCGTGACCTGGGCGAGGTCTCCCCCGCGGAAGTCGAAGCGATAGACATTGCTGATGCCACTGACGTCGGTGATGAAGTAGAGCCCCTGTCCATCCTTCGTCCACTGTGGATTGATGTGCTTGCCCCGACCGAACACCGGAAGCGCCTGGATCTCTCCATCGTCCGGATCGATCACGGCCAGCCGGTAATTCCCGAATCCAAGCGTCGGGAGATCGGTCGAGAAGCGATCGGTGACGAATGCGATCGCACCTCCATCGGGAGACCAGGCCGGCTGCAGATCGGTGAACAGGTCGTTGGTCAGCCGGCGCAGCTCGCCGGTCTGCACTTCGGCCACGAACAGGTCGGTGAAGCCTCCGACGATTGCCGAGAACGCGACCCTGCGCCCGTCCGGGGAGAAGGTGGGCGTGTATACTTCGCCCAGCCCCGGAAAGCGGTGCTCGACGATCTTGTCTCCATTGCGCGGGTCGAGAATCGTGAGGGCCGCGTCGCCGCCCACGATCGAGCCGAACGCGAACATGTCGCCGCTCTGGCTCCACGCTCCGGCCGAGTTGATGAACTGCAGGCTTTCGAAGTGGGTGTCCGTCGCGTTCTTCGTGATCCGCTCGAGGATCTCGCCGGTGTTGGCGTCGGCGAGGAACATCTCGATCGCGAACAGGCTTTTCTCCGAGAGAAACACGATCCGGTCGCCATTCGGACTCAAGGCCGGTCCGATGTTCAGCCCGCCTCCGCTCGTGCGCTTGGAGAACAGGAGCCGCGACCCATCATGCTGGGCGCTGAACAGCTGACGCGTCAGCTCCCGGCGCTCGTCCTCATCGAGCCCGAAATCCTGCGGGCGCGGGTCGGCCCCGGGCTCCAGCGGCAGTTCGACGTCCGGGAGCTCCGGAATCATCCTCGCGACCATCTCGGGGTCCACGACCCGTGCAGCGACCGACTCGTAGGCGTCGTAGATGGACTGGTGCCACTCGCGGTTGATTTCGGCGATCGAGGTCTGGAGCACCACCTCGAGCGCTCCTTCCGGGTTCCCGGAGCGGCCGGCCACCTTGAGCACCTTGCCCACGGCCTCGTCGCCCCAGCGTCCCGCCACGAATGCCCAGAACGCCTGTCCCCACCGGTATGGGAAATACTCCCAGCTGGCCGATAGATCGGTGGTCGTCGGAAGGCCGCAGCATCCCGCCGCGGCGTCCCGCATCCACATCGCCGTGTGCGGATCGACCGGGCCGATCGAGAGGTACTCCGCCATTCCCTCGATGAACCAGAGCGGAAGCATCAGGGCCGTCGGCCCGCGGAACCCGACACCCCCTCCCCCTGCCACGCTGGTCACGTCGAACTGGAAGGCGTGAACCAGCTCGTGTCCGATCACGTGATCCGATGCATCGAGCGGACCGGCGAGCGGAAGGATGATCCTGCGCTTCAGCACCTCCGTCACGCCGCCCGTCGATTCGCCGATTTCACCGAAGACGGCGTTCGTCTGCTCGAAGTGCGGGTGGCTGGTGTACAGGATCAGCGGCTGCCTGCCGCTCAGCTGGTGATCCAGGAGACGCGAGATCCGGGCGTACCAGCGCTCGGCCATCCGAGCGGCTTCGGGGATGATCTCTTCCCCGTCCTCGTAATAGTAGATGTCGAAGTGTTCGGTCTCGAGGACCTTGAAGTCGAACGACTCGTAGTTGACCTTGTTCCGGCCGAAGTACTGCGCCTCGGCCCGCGACGGCGCCGCGAGATGGGAGACGGTGGCCCCGGCGACCAACAGGGCCGGAAGGATGAGGTTCCGATTCCACTTCATTCACGTTCTCCCTGGACACCGAAGGCCGCACGTCGGGCGACCCGCCCGTTCACCCCGAACTTCCGCTTCACGACTCCTGGCGGCTGACCATACCCTCTCGCTTCGCGCGGGTTTCTGATCGCCCCGTAGCGGCGTGGCGCGATCCGATCAGGAGTTCCCGCAGGAACGGATTGCACCACCATAGCGCTTGCGTACGTCCGCCGCCTCCTGGTAGTCGGCGAACGGACCGATCAGCACCCGGTGGAGCCCGTCGCTGCCGCTCTCCACACGCACGGTCTCGCCCCGGCGACGGATCTGTCGCCCGAGGTCCTCGGCATTGTCCCGATTCGCGAAGGCGCCGGCCTGCACGAGGCTGCACGCCGGAGGTGCCGGCGCTTCGAGAACGCGGAGCCTGACTTCGGCGATCCCGGTTCCGAGCATGCCCACCTCGCGGGCGGCCGCCTTCGAGAGGTCGATGATCCGCCCGTGCGCGAACGGACCCCGGTCGTTGATCCGGACCACCGCGCTGCGGCCGTTGTCCAGGTTGTCGACCTGAACGCGCGTACCGAACGGAAGCTGGCGGTGTGCGGCGGTCATCGCCTCCATGTCGTAGACTTCTCCGGAGGCAGTCTGATTCCCGTGGAATCCCGGGCCGTACCAGGATGCCTCGCCTTGCTCGCTCCAGCCGGAGGAGACCGAGGTCATCGGTTCGGGGTTCGAGGAACAGGCCGCGACACCCAGGAGCAGGACGGCGGGTAGAAGTCGATTCACACAGGGAAAGGGACCGCCAGCGCGGCGGCGATGCAAGGTCACGAGCGACCGGCGACGCCGGCGGACCGGAAACCGGCAAGAGGAGTCAGGAACGATGAGAGAGAACGAGTTCGGGATGTACCGGGCGCTTCCGGGCGTCTCGTACGACGATGCCGTTCAGCGCGTGGAGGCGGCGCTGCAGGACGAGGGCTTCGGGATTCTTACCCGGATCGACGTGCGCGAGACGCTCAAGAAGAAGATCGACGTCGACTTTCATCCGTACGTGATCCTCGGCGCATGCAACCCTCCGCTGGCCCACAGGGCGCTCTCGGCGGAAGACACGATCGGCCTCATGCTGCCGTGCAACGTGGTGGTGGCGGAGAGCGCCGAGGGCGCCGAGGTGTCGATCGCCCGGCCGACCGTGATGATGCAGATCGCCGATGCCGAGGGACTGGAGTCGGTTGCCGAAGAGGCACAGGAGCGCCTGGAAAGGGCCCTCGCAAACGTCTGACCCTACGGCCCGACCGGCGGAATCCACGCGATACCGAGTGGCACCGGGCCGGTCTCGATCGACCAGGCGACGCCGGGCTCCACACCCAGCCTCACGGCGACGGTGGATCCCGGCGCACCGGTCGTTCCTTCGCAGGTTACGAAGGCTGCATCGGCCGACCCGCTGAGCGCGACGCCGTGCGGGTGGGCGGCGCCGAGATCGATGCGAGAACGTTCCGCCAGGGCAGGCCCGTCGATCACGGACAGCGTTCCGTCGCCCCGGTTGGCCGCCACGAGCATGGATCCGTCGCCCGACACCGCGATCTGGGCCGGCCGCCGCCCCGTCGCCACCTCTCCGATCGCCGTACCCATGGGATCGAATACTCGTACCCTGTCCGCGAGATGGAGCGCCACGTAGAGACGGTCACCTTCCGGTGACCAGGCCAGGTTCAGCGGTTTGAATCGAGGGGCTCCGGGCTCGCCAGGCTCGGGATCGACGGGGAACCGACGGAGCTCGCTCAGGTCCGCAGGATCCAGGATCACGATCTCGTCACCGAGACTGCACGCCACGGCAACGAGACCTGTGCTCGGATCGGGAAGAGCATGGTGCGGCCCCTCGCAGATCCGGTTGCGGGCCTGCACCTCGAGGTCCCGCGTCCGGATCGCCACGACCTCCCCGTCGGTGCCGGGCATCGACCGATCGTAATCGGCGACGAAGGCAACCGTCCCGTCCCGGTTGAGCTCCACACGCGCCGCACCGGCGGCACCCAGGGCCCCCCGGCCGACGAGCCTGTCTCCCTCGCGTTCGTACTTCGACAGCGTCGGGTCTCCATGAGCCAGGGTGACGTACCAGTGGTCGCCGTCCGGCGACACGGCCACGCCGTGCGGCTCGTCGCTCTCGGAGGGGCGCGGATCGATCGGGGTCCGGGCCTGGATGGCTCCGGTCTCGGCATCGAGGCGCAGCACCTCATCCGAAACCGCTACCGTGACCAGAACGGATGCGCCTGCGACCGAGGGATCGTTCCCACTCGGACGCATCGCCCCCTCGTCGCCGTCACAGCCCGCGCTGGTGACGGCCGGCATCGCCAACAGGACCGCGACGCCGAGTCGGTAGAGTCGCGTCGGTCGGCGTCGGTCCCGCCCCGGTCCGTGACCGGTCAGAACTCGGGGTCGAGTACCCACAAGCCCGTATTCATGTCGGAGACGTAGAGTCGGCCCTCGTGCAGCTGAGGCGCCCAGGCGCACTGCTGCGTCGCGGTTACGCAGGCGCCGCCCGGCGCGTAGCCGGCATCTGCGATGAATCGGCCCTGCCGTTCGAGGTCCCCGAGCAATTCCCCACTCACGTCGAACGCCTGCACACCCGCCTCGTACCAGGCGAAATAGCCGATCCCCCGGGCCTCGTCGATCCAGAAATTGTGGGGCGCGGCTCCCGGCTTCGAAATCGAGGCCACCTCGCGTGGACGGGACGGATCCCTCACGTCCACCACCCGGACCCGTCCGGGCAGATTGATCTCGTCGCCGAGAAACGCGTACCCGGCATCCGGCCAGTACCAGGTGTTGTGGACCCAGTAGCCGGGAATGTCGATCCGGCCCACTTCACGAGGCGACGCAGGCGAACCGCCCTTCACGCCGTTGCCGACGTCGAGGATGATCAGCCCCGCATCCCAGTGCGACAGGAAGGCGAGTCCGTCGCGGACGTACACGTCGTGAAGGAAGCTCGAGCCTCCGTAGAACGAGGCGACGATCGTCGGCGAGGCGGGATTCGAGATATCGAGGATCCGGAGGCCGGAGGTGGGCGAGGTCCCATCCACCACCAGGTAGGCGTATCCGTCCTCGATCCAGACGTTGTGCACCCCCGGGGTCAGGTCGGGCGCCGTGAATCTGACGATCACTTCCGGACGATTCGGATCGGCGAGATCCAGCAACGTGATCCCGTTCTGCATGTCGTCGGAGTGCTCGTGCGTGAGTATGCCGAGACGCCCGTCCGCGCTCACCTTGATGTCGTTCACGACCCGGGCATCGACGATCACGGAATCGACGAGGACCGGCGCACCTCCCGAAAGGTCCCAGACGAACAGCGCGTCACCGCAGGCTCCGCCCGGCACGTTCCGGCAGCTCCAGGTACCGGTGTAGGCGGTGGAGCCGTGTTCCCAGTGATCGGAGGTGTAGCGCGTCTCGACGCTTCCGTTGGAAATCGTGCGGAACTGGCCGCTCGGGGCGGCGCGCGGCGTGGACGTCAGGGCGAAGGTGTCGGCGGCCGCCTGGCTTTCCGCCACGACCTGAATGGAACCGGGCTCGTAGGCCACGAACCGCCCATCGCCGGTTATCAGGCCGGCCCCCGCCGGAAGGACGCGCCAGCCGACCTGCGGATCGACGACCGGATCGCCGTCCGGATCACGGACCTCCACCGTGAACTGGAAGACCTCACCCTGCTCGAGCGCCGAGGCCGGGCCATCGATCGTCACGGATCCCACCGCGGGTCCGACGGGCGGAACGACCGCGAAGGCGACGCCGAGGCTGGCGAGCGTCTCTCCGCCGGCTCTCGCCTCGAGCCCGACGTCGTAACTCCCGCCGGCGAGACCCTGGGGCAGAGAGAGCGCGACCGTGAGCTCGCGCTCGTCACCCGGGTTCAGGGTTGCGATCCGGGCCGGCGTTACCGACAGGCTCGCGCCGGGAATGGCACTGCCGCCGGTGGCCCGCACCGCGCCCGCGACGAGGTCTACGGGTCCGGCCGCCGCCGTTCCGGAATTGCGGATGCGAACAGGAGTGGAGCGCGACTCACCGAGGCTGACCGTCTCCGGCTCGAACGCCAGCGACGGCTCGGGATCCGGGCCCGGGGGCGCCGTGGGACCGGCGGATCCGTCGTCCCCTCCACATCCTCCGACCCAGCTGGCCAGGACCAGCAGCGACAGGGCCCTGGTGGCTCGTCGGACTCGCAGCATCTCGTTTCCTCCCGGAAGATTCTCGTCGAACGTACTCTCAACACGCCTGTGACCGCCGGGTTCCGGCCGGAACGACCCGCTGACGCTTTGCCCGTCCGTGAATTCGCGCGTAGGATGACGGAGCCGTCCGGGGGGTACCGGACTGGCGAGCGGCCAACCCGGAGATCGGATTCTCATGCCACACTCAGCTCGGTCGGAGCGCGACCCCGGAGGAATCCGCGGTCCGGGCGTCGGCGAGAGACTCCGGCTCCTGCTGTTCCTCGTGACCCTTGCCGCACTCCTGTACCCGGCCGGGGCCGCGATCGGGGAACGGGCAACCAGCCACACCCGGCTGGAGCGCTCGATCCCGGCGAGTGGCGAGCGCCTCGCGGAGGTGCCGGACGAGGCGCTGCTCGAATTCTCCACGGGCGTGGAACCGACCCTTTCGCGTCTCATGCTTCGTTTTCCGACGGGCGACTCGACCCTCCTGCTGGTGACGGGTGTTCCGGGAGCTCCCAACCGGATCAGCGCCCCGCTGCCAGCCCTCGAACCGGGACGTCACTCGATCGCCTGGAGTACCGTGTCGGAGGATGGCCACCGGGCGAGCGGGACGATCGAGTTCTCGGTTATCGGGATCGGGGAGACGGCTCCGCCAGCCGCAGAGTCGCCGATTCGCACCGGGCCGGCCGACCCCGAATCGGTCGCATCGGAACCCGTAACCTCCGAGCCGGCGGCGGGTCCTCCGCTCCGTCGCACGCTGTTCCGGGGACTCGGCCTGGCCTTTCTGCTGGCGGCCGCCGGGGTGCTGTGGTTCGCCGGGGGCAGCGGTCTCGTCCGGGAGCCGTCGGTGCTGCGGGCGGCTTCGGCGACGGCACTGCTCGCGACCGTGTTGCTCGGCCTGGACTATCTCGACTGGCTGCTCGACGTCCGTCCGACCGACCTGGGTCTGTTCGCGGGATTCGCCGCGGCCATCCGCACGCGCATCGGAGTCGTCGAAGGCAGCCGGGTTCTCCTCGCGGGGCTGACGTTCTTCCTCGCGGGTGGAGCCCGAGCAGGCCGGCTCGCGGGGTTCCTTGCCATGCTCGGGGTCGTGGTCGGAGCGGCGGCCGGTCACCCGGCGACGATCGAGCCGGCCATGGCACTCCCCGCCAATGCCCTGCACCTGGGAGCGGCTGCGATATGGCTCGGGGGCGTGCTGCTGCTCGCAGTGCTTCCCGATCACCCGGAGACACTCCAGGGAGGCTGGCGCTACCACGAAGTGGCGAGTCGCGTCTCATCGCGGGCCTTTCTCGCGGTCGGGGTGATCATCGGGACCGCCATCCTGCAGGACCTGCTGTTCCTCGGCGATCCGAGCTTTCTGCTCACGACCGACTACGGGCGGCTCGTGCTCGCGAAGGGGGCCGGATTCACGCTGCTCCTGGCTTTCGGTGCCTGGCATCGATGGAAGACACTGCCGAGGCTGGTGGAGACCGGCGACGCGTCCCATCTCAGGCTGGCGGTTCGGATCGAAATCTTCGTGATGGCCGCCGTCGTGCTCGTCGCCGCGTGGCTGGCGATGACCGTGCCCCCGGTCCTGGGCTGAGACATTACGTCTCCCTGCTTGCCAATTCATCTCTGCCGGCCGCCGGGCTGGCCGGCCCCTCAACCGTGGACCCCCGGGCGGAAGTCTCCGTGGGCTGGCGATTTACAGCCCATATGCGTAGAATTACGGAAACGGGGGAGTACGGTACGGTTCGTGCTCTGGAATCGCCCGTCGATAGATGACTTCCGAGGCCGCCGGACCGGATATCCCGGCAATTCGAGAACGTGGAGGAGAGCAATGAGGGGTCGAAGAGGGTTTGGAGTCCTGCTGGCGCTTTCGGTGGCGCTCGTGTCATTCGGATGCGAAGGCGACACCGGGCCACAGGGGCCGCAGGGACCGGAAGGGCCTGAAGGACCGCAAGGACCTCCGGGTTCGGAGGTCAGCGAATTCGCCTTCCAGGGTGATTTCGGCTCGGCGTGCCTGCATTGTCATGCGACCGTCACGAACGACTACGTGACCACCAACCATCGATTCGCGTACGACGACCTCGGCGCCGAAAACCAGTCGAACCTGTACTGCCTGCAGTGCCACACGACCGGGTTCAACTGCGATGTCAATCCCGACACCGGCGAGATCGTTGATGGGAGCTGCGTGGAGCCCGACGACGGGTACAGCGGCTACATCGGAGACGATTCCGAGGAAGGTCTGGCCCGGAAGGCCGCGCTCGAGGGCGTTCAGTGCGAGTCCTGCCACGGTGCGATGGGCCCGGACTTCAACGCCCACGTCCCCGAGATCTCCTTCTCGACGTGGGACAACTCGCTGTGCGCCGGTTGTCACGATGCGCAGATCACCGAGTGGCAGAGCTCAGGTCACGCCCAGGTGGCGGGTGGGGATGTGGATGCGTTCAACGAGGAGCATTACGTCGGACGCTCGTCGTGTGACTATTGCCACACCTCCGAGGGCTACATTCGTGAGAATGACCCGGCTTACGCCGACTACGACTTCGGCGAAACATTCAGTCACATCGGTTGCCCGACCTGCCACGACCCGCACGTCGGCGAGGCCGGGGGCGGCAACGAGGCGCAGCTGCGCACGGTGGGCGACGTAGAGCTTTCGTATACGTTCCCGTGGGAGCCGGGTGATGAAGAAGCCCCGGCCATCGAGGACTACGGCCCTGGCCAGACCTGCGTGCAGTGCCACAAGGCTCGCCGGGACAACGCCAACGTCGCCAACCAGATCGCCAACGGCTACGGCCACTTCGGGCCGCATGGCAGCCCGCAGGGCG
>CBDTXM010000010.1:0-35553 GCA_965364445.1 uncultured bacterium
TGAGGCCCAGAGCGGCGGGACGCTGTTCATCCGTCACGCAGATCACGAAGTCCTGGATCGCCGCCGATCCCTCCGGCACGAGTCCGCGTGCCTTCAGGAGTTCGGAGAGCACGACGTCGCCCATTCCGAAACCCAGCGCGGGCAAGTCCGGTCCGCCTACAGCCGCCAGAAGCCGGTCATACCGTCCGCCACCGCAGATCGCCCGGAAGTCACCCCGCCGATCCCAGAGTTCGAACACGGTGCCGGTATAGTAGGCGAGGCCCCGAACGAGGCCAGGGTCGAAGCGGACGTAGGCTCCCAATCCGAACGACTCGAGGTGTTCGAACACCCGGCGCAATCGTGCCCCTGCATCGAGAACGCCGGGATCCTCACCCACCCGCTCCAGCAGCGCGGCCAGATCGAGTTGGGGGAGGAGAAGCAGCTCCCGGGCGCCGCTTTCGGAAACCCCGGCCTCGCCCAGGCGCTCGCACACCCACTCCGGACTCTCCCGGTCCAGCTTGTCGAGTGCGGCGAATGCAGCCCCCATCCCCTCCGGCGTCACCCCGTGCTCCGCGAGCAGTCCCCCGATCAGCTCTCGATCGGAGATCCGGGCCACGAAGTCCTCACTCGAGAGTCCGAACGCGCGGAGGATGTCGACAGCTGCGGCAATGATCTCGGCATCGGCCAGCTCGCCCGCCTCTCCTACGATGTCGAGATTCAGCTGGAAGTGCTCACGAAGTCTTCCCTTCTGAGGACGCTCGTAGCGAAACAGCTGCGGTATCGAGTACCAGCGGATCGGCTTGGGCATTCCGCCGGCCCGTGCCCCGACCATGCGGGCGAAGGACGGTGTCATCTCGGGCCGGAGCGCGACATCCCGCCCGCCCTGATCGCTGAATCGATACAACTGTCCCACGATTTCCTCGCCGGACTTCCTGACATACAGATCCAGGGGCTCGAGCGGCGGACCATCGTACTCGACGAAACCGTACCGTCCGGCGACCTCGCGCCAGACTGCAAATACGTGGTTTCTGAGCGCCATTTGCTCAGGGTAGAAATCGCGAAATCCGGGCAGGCTCGAAAGATCCATAGGGGGCGAAAGCTACGGGCGGCCGAAGCCGAGGGGCAATAGAAAGTCGATGTGGACGGGGGGCGGCCCCTGAATGGCACCGCCCCGTCGCGGGGGCAGGCTCAGCTGCCGCGTGGACAATACCGGTCGTAGGCCTCTTTCAGGTCGCCGGCGATCTCCGTCGCATCGCGACCCTCGATCTCGTGCCTCTCGAGCATGAAGACGTGTTCTCCATCCTTGAACAGCGCGATGGACGGACTGGAGGGACGGTATCCCGTCATGTGCTCGCGCGCCCGCTCCGTGGCCTCGAGGTCCTGGCCCGCGAAAACGGTCAGAATCCGATCGGGCACGATTTCGTTCCCGAGGGCCATTGCGACGGCCGGTCGAGCGTTTCCAGCGGCGCAGCCACAGACGGAATTCACCACGAGAAGCGCGGTGCCCTGCTCGTTCATGGCAGAGTCCACCTCGGCGGCCGAGAGCAGTTCGCGTGCGCCGATCCGCACGAGCTCCTCACGCATGGGCTTGACGACTTCCGGATTGTATGGCATCGATTCGTCCCCATCAGGTTTTCGTCTGAAAGCACCGCAAGGCGTCTCCCACGGTGTGATTGGATCCGGTCACGAGTACCGTGCCGGAGCCGGCGAGTTCCAGCGCCCGGTCGAGAGCCGCCGAGAACTCGGGGACGACTTCCACCGGTTTCCCCTCGATCGACTCGGCCGCATGTACCGGGTCCCATACGCGGGTCGCCGGGGCGGATGCCGGTACGGTGAATACGGCCGCATCGACACCCTCGAGGAGAGTCTCCAGCATTTCCTGCCAGGGCTTGTCGCCCAGAATCGCGATCAGGCCTACCCGGGGCTCGGGAAGGGCGATCCGCTCGAGAGCGGAGACCAGGCTCCGCGCCCCCTCCGGATTGTGAGCCACATCCAGGACCACGGTCGTCTCGCCGTTGCCGATCACCTGCAGGCGTCCCGGCCATTGAAGGTCACGGAGCGCCTTCCTCGTCGGGTCGAAGCGCAGATCATGACCCGCGGCCGCAACCGCCGAAAGCGCGAGCGAGGCATTTCGCGCCTGGTGCACCCCGGGCAGCGGCACCGCGAACGTCTCTCCGTCCAGCGACGCGGGACAGCGTTCGGACTCTGGGCCCGAGCGCAGGACCCGATACCGAAAGCGGGTTCCGTCCCGCCCGGTAGCGACATCGGAAATGTCGAAGTCCCGCCCGAAGCAGAGTCGGGGTGCAGCGAGGTCCCCGGCACGGGTGGCCACGGCCCTCGCGACCCTCGGGACCAGCTCACCGGTAATCAGAGGTGTATCGGCCTTGATGATTCCGGCTTTCTCGGCGGCGATCTGCTCCAACGTGTCGCCCAACCAGTCGGCGTGGTCCATGGCGACACCGGTGATCACGCAGGCATCCGGTCGCAACACGTTGGTCGCATCGAGTCTCCCGCCGAGTCCCACTTCAACGACTGCGACATCCACGTCCGCCCGGGCGAACGCGAGAAACGCCACAGCAGTAAGCGACTCGAAGAACGTGGCATCCGTGCGCTCCGCAGCCGGAAGCACCTCTCGGGCACAAGCTTCGAGAAACCGGTACGGGACCGCGTCTCCACCCACGCGAATCCGTTCGGAAGGGTCGATCAGATGGGGGGAGGTATACAGGCCAGTACGTGTCCCGTGCTCACGCAGCACCGCCTCGCACATCGCCGCGACCGAGCCCTTCCCGTTGGTCCCGCCGATCAGGATCGAGCGGAACGCACGCTCGGGAGATCCGACGGCGTCGAGAATGGACCGGATCCGGTCCAGACCCCACACGATGCGTGTGGAAGGACTGCGTTTCAGCAGCGCGTCGAACGCCCTCCGCTCGTCCAGCATGGAACTCAGCACATGTGTCCGAGCAGCGTCGCGATCGTTCCTTTCAATTCTGAGCGCGGCACGATGGCGTCGATCATACCGTGCTCGAGGAGGAATTCCGAAGTCTGGAATCCGTCGGGGAGATCCTGGCGGATCGTCTCCTTGATCACGCGGGGTCCCGCGAATCCGATCAGCGCTCCCGGTTCGGCGATATTCACATCTCCGAGCATGGCGTAGCTCGCCGTGACGCCACCGGTCGTCGGATGGGTGAGGATGCTCACGAACGGCAGGCCCTGCTCCGACAGGCGCTGCAAGGCCGCAGACGTCTTGGCCAGCTGCATCAACGAGAAGATGCCCTCCTGCATGCGGGCGCCACCGGAAGCCGACAGGATCAGTGACGGCGCTCCGCGGTCCACCGACCGCTCGATCATCCGCGTGATCTTCTCTCCGACCACCGAGCCCATGCTTCCACCGATGAACTTGAAGTCCATCACGGCGAGACAGACAGGACGCCCTTCGACCGTTCCGGCGCCGGTAAGTACCGCGTCCCGCGTTCCGACCTTCGCTTCCGCCTGCTCGACTCGCCGCACGTATGGCTTCGAATCGACGAACCCGAGGGGGTCGGCCGAGCGAAGTCCTGCATCGAACTCCTCCTCGAATCCCTTGTCCAGGAGCAGCGAGACGTATTCGTCCGCCGCCATACGGAAGTGGTGTCCGCACTCCGGACAGACGCGCAGATTTTCGGCCAGTCGCCGGACGAAGAGAATTTCGCCGCAGCCGTCACACTTCTCCCAGACATCGGCGGCGATCTCCCGCTTCTGGGACACGAGCTTCTGCTTTTCCTTGCGGAACCAGGCCATGCATTCTCCAGGAATGGGGTCAGCTTCCGAATATAGGCAAGAAGCCCCGCGTCAGCGATCCCGCGCGACCCGGGATTCCCGGCATTCGCTCCGACGGCTCAATGCTCGAGCGCGGTACGCGAAATCAGGGCGACGCCGATGAACGTCATCAGCAGGAAGGTGCCGCCGTAGCTGATGAACGGGAGAGGCAGGCCCGTCACGGGCATCAGCCCCACCGTCATTCCGATGTTGATGACCAGGTGCGTGAACCAGGCCCCGAACAGCGCAAAGGTCAGGATGCTGCCGAAGTTCTGGCTCGAGCCGGCCGCGATCTTCACGGTACGCTGGAGCAACCAGCCGAAACCGACCAGGACGACGAGGACGCCCACGAATCCCAGCTCTTCGCCGACCACGGAGAAGATGAAATCATTGTGCTGCTCAGGCAGGAAGGAGAGCCGCTTCTGCGGCCCTTCGCCGAATCCTCGCCCCAGCCAGCCGCCTGAACCGATCGCGACCTGTGATTGAATCAGGTGCCAGCCCGCACCACGCGGGTCGATACCGGGATTCAGGAATACCAGAAGGCGATTCTGCTGGTACGGCGCGAGACTGTTCCACAAGGGAGCGGCCAGCGCGCCGGCCGCGAGGTTACCCACTCCTACGGCGACGGCCTCGAGCATCCACGGACGTCGCAGGTAGAGGAGGATGATCACGAAGACGAACCACACACCCCAGATCGTGGCCGACCATCCCAGCATCAGACTGACCCCGGGGCTGACCAGCATGAAGATCGTGAACAGCGGCACGCCCGCCCAGAAGAGCGCGGAGATCAGGATGACGCCGAACGTGACGGCACTGCCCAGATCAGGCTGAGCAAGAACCAGGATGAAGGGAACGAACGCGATGACCATCGGGCGCCAGAGCCGTAGAAGCCGGGTCTCCGGCTCCTCTCGCCCGCCCAGAGACCGCGCGAGCATCAGGATCGTTGCCAGCTTCGCCAGCTCGGCCGGTTGGAATGAAAAACCAGCGAACTTCAGCCAGCTCCGGGTGCCCGGTCCGGACCCGACGACGAGAACGGCGATGAGCATCAGGATCGCCAGGCCGTAGATCCACGGCGTCGCCCACTCCAGCCAGCGAAGTGGCACGCGTGACGCTACGGCAAACGCGATCAGCGAGAGCACGAGCCAGATGGCCTGGCGTTTCCAGGCGTTGACCACCGGTGTCCGGATCTCGGTGAGACCGGCCGAGTAGATCATCGCGATCCCGAACAGCGCCAGTGTCAGCGCCGCGGCCACGAACAGCGGATCGCCCAGCCGAGCGCCGACTCCCTCCTTGCGCACGTTCACGGCGCGCTCGCCAGGGATGCCGGAGGAGCCGCCGGCACCCCTTCGTCGGTCAGATATCGCTGGACCACACGGGAGGCGAGCGGAACCGCGAGCGATGTCGTGTTGTCGGGGTGCCCGTTCTCGACGATCGCGGCTACCACGATGCGGGGATCGTTCGCCGGAGCGAATCCGACGAACCAGGAGTGAGGCTCCCCGTGCGGGTTCTGCGCCGTTCCGGTCTTGCCGACCATCTCCCATTCGGCCAACCGGAATCGGTACGCCGTGCCGCCCGGCTCGTTCACCACGCGCGACATCGCCTGCACGAGCTGACCGCGCTGCGAATCCGGCAGCTCGGCCTGCCAGTCGACTCGACGGGACTCCAGCACCTCGGAGCGCCTGAGGTGTGGAATCACGGGAGGCAGGCCCGTGGCGAGCGCAGCGTAGAACTGAGCCATTCTCAACAACGACTGCTCGGTCTCGCCCTGACCGATCGAGAGGTTGAGGGTGACCGACTCGGTCCAGCCGCGCGGGCCGAATCGCTGGTCGTACCAGTCGCGCGAAGGCGGAAACCTGCCGCCGACTTCGCCGGGAAGGTCGATGCCCGTCCTGCCGTTGAAGCCCAGGTCGTCTACCCCGGCGAGCAGCCGATCCAGACCGATGCGCTGACCGAGCTGATAGAAGTAGACGTTACAGCTCTCCTTGATCGCGCCGGACATGTCCAGCGCACCATGCCCCGACCGTTTCCAGCAGCGGAACGGTCGATTGCCGTACTGAAGAACTCCGTTGCAGCCGTTCGGCATGTAGTCCTCAATGCCTGCTACGTCGTTTCGCATCGCCACGGTCGAAACGACGGGCTTCCAGGTCGACCCCGGAGGGTACAGGGCACTGAGCGCTCGATTCAGCAGCGGCTCGGCGGGATCATCGCGAAGCTCCGACCAGTTCTCTGACGAGATGCCACCGACGAACTCGTTCGGATCGAAGGTCGGAAAACTATACAGAAGGAGAACCTCCCCCGACCGCGGGTCGAGCGCGACGATTCCACCCTTCATCGTGTCGGGGAAGATCGAGTCGGCCAGCTCGTGCAGCTCCAGATCGAGACCCAGAGTGAGGTCGGCGCCGGGGATCGCCGGAATTGACGGCCGCGGCCCGAACTCGCCGACGATGGATCCACGGGCGTCCACTTCCACGAATCGGACGCCGGGCTCGCCTCCCAGTTCCAGCTCGTACTGTCTCTCGATGCCCTTCTTCCCGATGATCCGACCCGCCTCGTAGGACCCGAAGTCGGGTATCTCCAGCTCCGATTCGCTGATCTCACTGACATACCCGATGACGTGTCCGATCGACGGACCGGGTGGATAACGTCGGCTCGGATGCGTGTCGATCAGGACCATGCGGAATTGCGGCCGTCTCTCCTCGATCGCCGCGACCACTGCAGGCTCGAGATCGTCGACCACGAGAAGAGCGGTACCCGGTCTTTGACGGAATCTCTCGTGCAGCTCTTCGACTCGCTCGGAATCCATACCCAGCCAGGGCGCGAGCCTCTCCAGGGTCGCACGGGCAGAGTCCGGAGAACCGGGCAGCAAGGCGAGCGAGTACCCCGGTACGTTCTCCGCGAGCAGACGACCGCGTCGATCGTAGATCGAACCGCGGGGGGGCGGCACGGAGATCGCCCGCAGCCGATTCTGCGTCGATTGCAGGGTGTATTCCTCCTGTCCCACCACCTGCAGGCGGAAGAAAGCCACCGTCAGCAGTCCGAGAGCGACATACAGCACGCCGAGCGCCAGCCGGGCTCGGCGCGACCTCATGCGATCGACGTCGGACTGGCTCCGGACACCTCCGGGGCGGGCCTCTCCATTCCGCTGCGAGCCGGTCATGCCTCGCTTACACCTGTCGTGCCGCGATCGACGCGGTAAGGGCTTCGACGCCCCCGCACACGGCGGCGGTCAGAAGCGCATTTACCCCGCTGCCCACGACCAGGCGCAACGGTCCCGGCGAAGTGGTACCGAGCAGCAGGAGGACGATTTCGGCGAGCCACGTCCCCACGAACAGATACGCGACCACATAGAAGCGTGCATCGGCGAAGAGAACATCCCGTGACCGCGCTCCCAGGTAGCCGACTACGGTCAGGGCGAGCGCATAGCTGCCCATCCCCTCGAGCGCCATCGAAGCCTCCAGAATCCCGAGGCCGAATCCCAGGGCCGCTGCGTGTCCCGCGCGCAGCCTGAGCGTGGCGAGCAGGAGGGCGCCGATGAGCAGGTTCGGAGCCACCGGGAGCTGGACCAGCAGGGGTCGAAGCAGGAAGTGCAGCACGAGGAGTGCTACGACTCCCGCGAGGCTCCACGCCCATGTCGATCGTTCGACGTCCATCGCCTCGCTCAGTCGCCCGAATCGACGGGAGCAGGACCCGGGAGGCTTTCGTCCCGGACAGGGCCGTCGGGATCGAGAATGCCCTCCCCGGAGCCCGGTTCCAACAGGGACCGCACGAGCCACACCAGCCCGATACGGGCCTGGCCGGGTCGGACGATGGGCGCCACGAGATAGGAGTGGGACCAGCCGGATCGAGATTCTTCCTCACGGATCACGTGGCCGACCGGCACGCCGGGCGGGTGCACCCCGCCCTCGCCTGACGTCTCGAGCAGGGTTCCCGCCGCGAGGTTCGTCTGGAATGGGACCCCATCCAGAAGCATCAGGGTCTCGCCGCCTTGAGCCGGATATGCACGCAGGATCGCAGTCGTCGAGCCGTCAGCGGTCCGGACCCCGACCCTGAAATCGGGATGGGTCCAGAATTCGCCGAGTCCACTGCCGCCATCGGTGGTTCGCAGGACGCCGAGCAGGCCCTGGGGCGTCGAAATGCCCGCCGGGGTCAGCGGCTCGATTCCGCTTCGAGTGCGGAACAGAAAGGTATGAGAGACCCCGGTCTCGGGAGCGCCTGCCGTGACTTCTCCAACCGCGAATTCGCCGGCCCGACGGTCCGGCAGCCCCGTGATGATCCTCAGTTGGCGGTTCTCCAGCTCCAGGTTGGCGGACTGCAGAACCTCGACCGCCAGACGCTCCCGCTCCATTTCGAGTTGCGCCACGAGATCGGAAAGCTCCGCGCTACGTGCAAAAACGCGGTGCGCTCCGAGGAACGGAGCGAGAACGGTGGATCGCACCACCCGTGTGATTGCCAGCCGGGCGTCCGGGCTCGTGCCCGCAATGAACAGGGACAGAAAGGCGAGACCGACTGCGATCAGCAGGTCGCGGCGCTGACTCTCCGGGCGGCCGACGGTGAGATAGCGCAACGCGCGGCCGTCAGGTCGCGAGCACGTTCCGGAAGCGGCCCAGGTCGTCGAGGATTCTCCCGCAGCCGCGAACCACGCAGGTCAACGGTTCCTCGTCCACGTGGATCGGCAGTCCGGTCTCTTCCTGGAGAAGCAGATCGAGTCCCCGAATCAACGACCCTCCGCCCGTCATTACGATCCCGCGGTCGACGATGTCGGCAGCGAGCTCCGGCGGCGTGATCTCCAGGGCCCGCCGGACGGCTCCTACGATCTGCTGGATCGGCTCCAGCATGCATTCACGAATCTCGGCGGAATTCACGCGGACGGTCTTCGGGATGCCCGACACCAGGTCTCTTCCCTTGACGCTCATTTCGCGCTCTTCGTCGGTCGGATAGGCTGAGCCGATCTGGATCTTGATTGCCTCGGCGGTCGGCTCTCCGATCAGCAGGTTGTAATTCTTTCGAAGGAAAGAGACGATCGCCTCGTCGAGCTCGTCGCCACCGACCCGGATCGAGGTCTCGGCCACCAGTCCGGAGAGTGCGATCACCGCGATTTCCGTCGTTCCACCCCCGACATCGATGACCATGTTCCCGGTCGGCGTCTCGACCGGCAGCCCGACCCCGATCGCGGCCGCCATCGGCTCGGAGACCATGTAGACTTCCTTGGCGCCCGCCGCGTGCGCGCTGGAGCGAACGGCTCGTCGCTCGAGCTCGGTGATTCCGGAGGGAACGCCCACGACCACGCGGGGGCGAACCTTGAAGAAGCGATTCGCGGTCACCGACTTCAGGAAGTAGCGCAGCATGATCTCGGTCACGTCGACATCGGCGATGACCCCATCCTTCAGCGGACGCACCGCTTCAACGCCGTGCGGCGTCCGGCCGAGCATGCGCTTCGCCTCGAGACCGATTCCTTCGATCTGCCCGGATCCCTTGTTGACTGCGACGACAGAAGGCTCGTTGAGGACGATGCCCTCACCCTGGACGTAAACGAGGGTATTCGCCGTGCCCAGGTCGACCCCGACGTCGTTCAGGGGCAGTATGTTGCCGGATAGAAACCGTTTCCACATGCGGTGGTCCGTGTTCTGGTGCCGGGGAGGCGAACGCTACGGGAGTGCGCGACGCGATGCCCCCGCACATTGCGCCGCCGATCTACTTCCGGACCGGGCAAGCTCCGCGCCAGAAGGACCGGGAATCTAGAGTCCGTCGAAAATCGAGGAAAGGCGGGGCCCGTGGACCCCGCCCTTCCCGGCCCTACATCATGTCGGTGAGCGGGACGCTCTCGAATCCGAACGCCTCCGCCACGGCGGCGTAGGTGAGCTTGCCGCCGACCGCGTTCACCCCCAGGGCCAATGTGGGATCCTCTTCGCAGGCTCGCTTCCACCCCTTGTTGGCCAGATCCATCGCGTACGGGAAGGTCGCGTTCGTCAGCGCGAGCGTCGAAGTGCGCGGAACCGCGCCCGGCATGTTGGCCACGCAGTAGTGAACCACTCCGTCCACCACGTAGATCGGGTCTTCGTGTGTGGTGGGCTTGACCGTCTCGATACAGCCCCCCTGATCGACCGCGACATCGACGATCACCGACCCGTCCTTCATCAGGGCGAGATCCTCTCGCTTCACCAGACTCGGCGCTTTCGCGCCGGGCAGCAGCACCGCACCGACCAGGATGTCGGCCCGGGCGATCTGCTCGAGGATGTTGTGTCGATTCGAAAAATAGGTGTCCACGTTGGCCGGCATTACGTCCGAAAGGTAGCGAAGGCGATTGAGGTCCACGTCCAGAATCGTGACGTGCGCCCCGAACCCGGCCGCAATCTTGGCCGCATTCGTACCGACGACGCCGCCGCCGAGGATCACGACTTCGGCGGGAAGCACACCCGGAACGCCACCCAGCAGCAGTCCGAGGCCTCCGTGCGTCTTCTCCAGGTACTTTGCACCCTCCTGCACCGCCATCCGACCCGCCACCTCCGACATGGGCGTGAGCAGAGGCAGCTCTCCGTTCGGCAATTGCACGGTCTCGTACGCGATCGCCACCACTCCACTGTCGAGTGTCGCCTGCGTGAGGGTCTGGTCAGCGGCGAAATGGAAGTACGTGAACAACACCTGGTCGCGGCGCATGCGTGGATACTCGACCGCGATCGGCTCCTTCACCTTCATGATCATGTCTGAAACGTTCCACAGGGCGTCCACATCCGGCTCGATCCGAGCCCCGACCTGCTCATACGCAGCGTCGGGAAAACCGCTTCCCTCGCCTCCGCCCTGCTCGACCACGACATCGTGTCCGGCGCTGACCAGCGCCTCTGCGCCGGCCGGGACAAGCGCGATCCGGTTCTCGTTCGCCTTAATCTCTTTTGGGACCCCGACGATCATGGGATTGACTCCTTTGAAATACACGTTTTCCCCGTGCCGATCGGTCATGTCCGGACCGATCGTCCGGCATTATGCGGGTACGAGTTCCAGCACCGCCAGAGCCTCGGGTCGCAGCAACCGACAGGCCTCGTCGATCTGGTCCGTCGTAAGCGCGTCGATACGCCGCGAGATCTCGTCCAGAGACCGATACGGCTCGTCGCTGAGGGCCGCGGAGGCCAGGCGGTGCATGCGGGACGCAGGAGACTCGAGAGCCAGCAGCAGCTGCCCACGAAGCTGGGTACGCGTCTCGGCGTCCTCGTCGGGAGCGAGTCCTGCCTCGGAGAGCGAAGCGAGCTCCGCGAACAGTACATCGCGAGCCCGATCCAGGCTCTCGGGCCGCGTTCCGAGGTAGGCGCCGAGCGCGCCTCCGCGACGATAGAAGCTCTGCCATGAGAAGACCGCATACGCCAGCCCCAACTCTTCGCGGATGCGCTGGAACAGCCTGGACGTCATGCCGCCTCCGAGCGCCGTACCCGCTACGATGGTCGCATCACGCAGCGGGTCCCCCCACGGCACTCCGGGGGCACCGGCGACGAGATGCGCCTGGCTGCCTCCCGGTCGCTTCTCCGTGCGGTGGCCGACGCCCCAGGATTGGGGCGGCGCCAGGTCCGGCGGCGCCGTTCCTGCGACGGCGGGCAGACGTTCCTCCACGAGCTCCACGAGCTGATCGTGATCCAGCCGGCCGGCACCGGCCACGACGAGCCGGGAAGGTCGGAACCCGGCCTGATGCTGTCGCACCAGGTCCTCCCTCCGGATGCCCGCTACGGTCGCGGGCTGTCCGAGTATCGGCGCCCCGTAGGGATGCCCGCCGAACAGGAAGGCTCCATGCAGTTCGAATACCAGGTCGTCCGGCGTATCCTCGACCCGGGCAACCTCCTCGAGCACCACCTCACGTTCCAGTTCGAGGTCGGTTTCGTCGAGTCTCGGGTGGAAGCAGAGGTCCGACAGCACATCTACGGCCGTTTCGAGTCCACCCTCGGGAACCCGGGCGAGAAAGGACGTATGCTCGTGCGAGGTGTAGGCGTCGAGCGATCCGCCCAGGCCTTCGATCGCGAGGGCCAGCTGCCGGGCTGATCGCCGCTCCGTGCCCTTGAACACCATGTGTTCGAGAAGGTGGGTAACCCCCGCCAGCGCCTCGGGCTCGTGGGCCGACCCGCAACGGAACCAGAATCCGACGGCGGCGGAGCGCACCGAATCCATGCGCTCGGAGAGAATGCGCGCTCCCGACGGGAGAATCGTCTCGAACACCCCGTCGGCCAGCTGCCGCGTTCCCACCGATTCGGAATCCGTCCCGGGGGCAATCCGGGACCCGGAATCGGAAACGGCCGGGCGGACGGAGTCACCTCCACCCAACACCGGCCGTCCAATCATCGCGTCGTGCCGGAGGGCCCCGAAGCCCTCCGGTCGGCCGACGGATCCGGCGGGATCACGGCTGGGCCATCGCCGCCCGACGGGAGAGCTTCAGCCGGCCCCGCTCGTCAACGGCGAGAAGCTTGACGCGAACCACGTCGCCGGGGTTCACCACGTCCTCGGTTCGCTCGGTTCGTCCCTCCTCGAGCTCGGAGATGTGGCACAGTCCCTCAACGCCGGGGAGGATCTCGACGAACGCTCCGAACGTCGTCGTGTTCTTCACGACGCCTTCGTAGATCCTGCCGATCTCGGGGTCGGCCGCGATTCCCTCGATCATCTCGCGCGCCCGCTCGCCACCTTCGCCCGAGACGGACGAAATCGTGACGACACCGCTGTCCTCGATGTTCACCTGAGCGCCGGTCTCATCCTGGATCATGCGGATCGTCTTGCCCTTCGGTCCGATCACTTCGCCGATCTTCTCGGAGTTGATCTGAATCGTGATGATCCGCGGCGCGTACTTCGACATCTCGGTACGCGGCGTCTCGAGGGTCTGTCCCATGACATCGAGAATGTGGAGTCGACCGACCAGAGCCTTCTCGAGCGCCTCGCGCATGGTCGAGATCGACAGCCCCTCGACCTTGATGTCCATCTGAATGGCAGTGATTCCCTGCCTCGTACCGGCGATCTTGAAGTCCATGTCCCCCAGAGCGTCCTCGATCCCGAGGATGTCTGTGAGCACGGCCACCCGATCGCCCTCCATGATCAGCCCCATCGCCACGCCGGCGCAGGGTGCCCGCAACGGTACGCCCGAGTCCATCATCGCGAGCGATCCGCCGCATACGGTGGCCATCGAGCTGGATCCATTCGACTCGAGAATGTCCGATACGATGCGGATGGTGTAGGGGAAGTCCTCGTACGCCGGCAGCAGCGACTGCAGGGCCCGCTCGGCCAGCATTCCGTGCCCGATCTCGCGCCGGCCCGGGCCCCGGAAGGGCCTGACCTCGCCGACCGAAAACGGCGGGAAGTTGTAGTGCAGCATGAACGACTTCGAAGTCTCTTCGCGCACGTCGATGGAATCGATCCGCTGCTCGTCCTGAACGGTGCCCAGGGTCGTAACGCACAGGGCCTGGGTCTGTCCTCGGGTGAACAGGGCCGAGCCATGCGTCCGCGGGAGGATGCCCACGTCGCAGGAGATCGGTCTGATCTCATCCAGACCCCGACCATCCACGCGCTCGCCGCGATCGAGAATCTGATTGCGCATCGTCTGCTTCTCGAGCTTGCGCAGGATGTCGATGGCGAAGTCGATGTGCTCGGCGTGCTCCGGATGTTCCTTGAGATCCGCGATCACCGACTCCCGAAGCGCCGACAGCGCCTGGTTCCGTTCGTCCTTGACCGGAAGGGCCAGCGCTTCCTGTATCCGGCTGTCCGCCCGGTCCTTCACCGCCTCGAGCAGCCCCGCCGGGATCTCCTGCGTCTCGTACTCGAACTTCTGAGGCGCTCCGCCGCAGAGCTCCACCAGCTCATCCTGGATGTCGATCAGCTCCCGGACGGCCGCCTGTCCATGTTCGAGAGCCTCGAGCATGTCAGCTTCGGATACTTCGACAGAAGCACCTTCGACCATCACGATCGAGGTTCGGGTCCCGGCTACGACGAGGTCGATGTCCGAGAAGTCCAGCTGCTCGAAAGTCGGGTTGATGACCCACTCGCCCTCCACCCGTCCGACCCGCACGCCCGCGATCGGGCCGTTCCAGGGAATCGGAGAGATGCTCAGAGCCGCCGATGCGCCCAGCATACCGAGCACGTCGGCGTCATTCTCCTGGTCGGCGGAAACGACGAAACAGGCGATCTGCGTCTCGTTCTGATATCCGTCGGGAAACAGTGGCCGAAGCGGCCGGTCGATCTGCCTCGCCGAGATGATGTCCTTGTCGGCCGGCCGGCCCTCTCGCTTGATGAATCCACCGGGGAACTTGCCCGCGGCGTAGCTCTTCGGCCGATACTCGACCGTCAGTGGGAAGAACGGGAGGTGCGTTCGCTTGCGCTCGGCCACAGCGGTGACGAGCACCGCCGTCTCGCCATACTGGACGAACACTGAGCCGTCGGCCTGTCTCGCCATCCGACCGGTCTCGAGTACCAGGCGGCGTCCATGAAAGTCTTTTTCGATTCGATGTGCCATCTTACTGCTTGCCTCGCTTCTCTTCTTTCCGTCGTGTGCGCCGCGCCTGTTCGATTGTCCGGCGCGGCAGGATTGCACGCGAGCGGGAACCCCGGCGTCCCGAAAAAGAGAGGCGGCGGTCGGCGGAAGCGCTCTCGCGCTCCGCCGTCCGCCGCGTCCCGGGATGCCGCACGCCGACTAGCGGCGCAGGCCCAGCTCGCGAATGACCGTCCGGTACTGCTCGAAGTTCGTCCGCTTCATGTACTCCAGCAGACGACGCCGGCGACCTACCATTTTCAACAGGCCGCGGCGACCGTGGTGGTCCTTCGGATGCGTGCGGAAATGCTCGGTGAGGTGCTCGATCCGCTTCGTCAACTGTGCTATCTGAACCGCCGCGGATCCGCAGTCGTTCTCGTGACCGCCGAACTTTGTGACGATCTCCTGCTTCTCTTCCGTACCCAGCGTCATCGGTGCTCCGTCCTTACAGGCCGGACGGCCTGCTCGGCCCCGGCTCGCGTCTTTGGTTTTCGCACTCCGTACAAGCTTGGAAACTTATGGTCGAAACCGCCCGAAGTAAAGCCGTATGGCCCTCAGTCCAGAGCCGTACGCTGCGACTCGAACCAGTCCCGTGCGCTCTGCTCATCGAGTCGCATCTGTTCGATGAGGGCTTCAGCCGAATCGAACGGGCGCACGTCCCGGAGCCGTCGGAGGAAATCCACTCGCACGGTTTCTCCATAGATCGAGCGGTCGAAGTCCAGAATGTACAGCTCGATCGAGGGCGGAGAACCCGCGAATGTCGGGCGCGGACCCACGTGCAGGAGTCCATCCCGGATCTCCGTGCGCAAAGAGGCCCGAACGGCATAGATCCCCTGACAGGGCAGCAGTTTGTTCCCGGCCGGAGCCGGAATATTCGCGGTCGGGAATCCCAGGTCATGTCCCCTTCCGAGGCCGTGAACGACCGGTCCCCTGAAGGAATACGGTCGTCCCAGCATGCGGGATGCCGCTTCCACTCGCCCCTCGCTTAGAAGCTTGCGGATTGCCGTCGAGGAGACCGGGCTCCCGTCGGCCAGCACTGCGTCCACAACATCCACGTCGAAGTCGAGCTCGTGGCCCAGCCGGGCGAGCAGTCCGATGTCACCCGCCCTGGAACGGCCGAATCCATGATCGTAGCCGATCACCAGTTCCCGAACGCGGAATCGATCGACGAGAACCCGTCGCACGAACGCCTCGGGAGAGAGGCGTGAAAGTCGTCGCGTGAATGGCAGGAAAGCAACGTAGTCCGGGCCCCTCTGGGCGAGGATCTCCTTCTTCTCGTCGGGCGTGGTCAGAAGGCCCGGCGCCAGGCCGGGCCTGACGACCGTGAGCGGGTGCCGGTCGAACGTGACGAGTACGCTGTGCAGTCCTCTGCGTCGCGCCCGCTCGCCGATCTCCTCCAGGACCGCAGCGTGGCCCAGATGTACGCCGTCGAAGGTCCCCACCGTGACCACCGTTCCTTCGACGTCCGGCGGAAGTCCGGTGCTGTCGTTGAAGTCAGGCCGCACGGAGCACCTTGACGGGACGAAGCAAGGGCCCGTCGCGTGTCGCAATCGCGACCAGGTCTTCGCCGCACACGAGCGATACCGGCCCGTCCCCGGCCTCAGCCATGCCGAAGCCGGCGATACGGGGATCGATGATCCCCTGCGCGGCCACCGGCCGCCCGTGAGATATCTCCAGCGTCTCGCTCTCGGACAGCACCCTCCGCGGCAGCCAGTCGAGCGCCTCCGCGGGCGAGAGCAGCGGCGGCCCCTCGCCATCACTCCCGGCTTTCCTGCCGAGCTCTTCGGCGGGAACTGCCTGACCGACTTCGAATGGACCGATTGCCGTTCGACGCAGTGCCGAAAGGTGGGCTCCGCAGCCCAGATCTCGTCCGAGGTCCCGGGCCAGAGCGCGTATGTACGTTCCGGTGGAGACCCGGGCCACGAGGGACACGGCGGGAGGCTGCCAGCCGGTGACCTCGATCGAATGCACCGTGACTTCGCTCGGCTCGAGCTCGAACGTTTCTCCGGCGCGAGCCAGGCGATGGGCCCGGCGCCCCTCGACCTTGCGCGCCGAGTACAGGGGAGGCACCTGCAACTGGCTCCCTACCCTCGCGGCAGCAGCCGCGGCGATCTCGGAGATGTCGAGCCTCCTCCATGCATCCGACTCCACCTCCACTTCTCCGGTGAGATCGTCGGTCGCCGTCTCCCGGCCGAGAACGAGAGAGGCCTCGTAACACTTGGGGAGCGGGTGAAAGTACTCGACGAGTCTGGTGGCCCGCCCGATGCAAAGCATCAGCAGCCCGGAGGCGAACGGATCGAGAGTTCCGGTGTGCCCTACCCGGCGGGTCGCGAGAGCGAGACGGGTTCGGGCGACGACATCGTGAGAGGTCGGGCCCTCCGGCTTGTCGACGAGAAGGACGCCGGGCTGGACTTCCTCAGTCGCCTTCATTCGCGCCGTCGTCCCGTTCCCGGCCGAGCGCTTCGTCGAGCAGGCTCTCGATGCGAGTCGCATGCTCGAGCGTCGTATCCGCCGTGAAGCTCAACTCGGGGATTCGCCTCAGGCGAAGACGCCGTCCAAGCTCACGGCGAAGGAACCCCTCTGCGCTCTCGAGGCCTTCGATGGCCTCCGCTACCGGCATCTCTCCGCCCAGCGTCCGGATGAACACCTCGGCCTGCGCGAGATCCGACGTCGTCTCCACATCGGTGATCGTCACCGTACGGACGCGCGGGTCCTTGCTCTCGGTGCGAAGAAGGGTCGCGAGCTCCTCTCGCAGCAACTGGTTGAGACGCTGAACCCGCCTATGCGACATATCGCCTCTCTCGCTCGACGACGAAGACCCTGGGGTCGGAGGAAACGAGTGCATCCAGCCGCTCGAGTATCGAGTCTGCGACGGTCGCGTCCGAGGTGACCAGGGCTACGCTCAGCTCCGCCCTACCATGTTCGTCCGCGAAGTCCGTCTCGGCCGCCGACACCGGAAATCGGGCCCGGATTCGATCCCGTAGACCCCGCACGATCGACCGCTTGGTCTTCAACGACCGGCAGTCGGGAATTCGCAGGACCCAGCGGGCGTGCGCGTAGACGGCCGGCACGATCCGATCAGTTGCCCGCCGCGCTCTGTGCCAGCGAGCGCGCGACTTCCTCGACCCGGTAGCACTCGATCACGTCGCCGATCTTCACGTCGTTGAAGCCCTCGATCCCGATTCCACATTCGTAGCCCTCGCGGACCTCACGCACGTCGTCCTTGAATCGCTTGAGGCTCCCGATCCTGCCGCTGTAGATCTGGACGTAGTCACGAAGCAGACGGACCGGGAGATTCCGGTGGATCTCACCGTCCGAGACGAAGCAGCCTGCCACCGTCCCGATCTTGGGGACCCGGAAGGTCTCCCGGACCTCGGCCGTACCGACGATGACCTCCTTCTGCTCGGGAGCGAGCAGACCTTCGAGGGCCAGCTTCACCTCTTCGACGGCCTCGTAGATCACGCTGTAGAGTCGGATCTCGACGTCGTCGCGCTCCGCCGTCAGCCGGGCCTTGACGTCGGGCCGGACGTGGAATCCGATAATCAACGCAGCGGTCGTCGTGGCGAGGAGTACGTCGGATTCGTTGATCGCCCCGACTCCGCGGTGAATGACCTCGACGGCCACCTCCGACGTCCCGAGCCGTTCGAGCGAATCGGCCAGCGCCTGAACCGACCCGTCCGTGTCGCCCTTGATGATCAGGTTGAGCGTGGCCTGCCCGCCCTCGCGGACCGCCTCGAAGATGTCCTCCAGCTTGGTGCCCCGCTGGCGACGGCGGATATCCTTCTCCCGCTCCAGCTGTTGACGTCGCTGGACCACCTCGCGCACCCGGGCGGCGTCCATCTCGACCAGCTTGTCGCCAGCCTGGGGAACGCCCTCGATGCCGAGAACCCTGACCGGGATGGAGGGACCGGCCTGCTCCACCGGATTGCCCCGCTCATCGAGCAGGGCACGGACCCGCCCACCGAACATCCCGCAGATGAAGTCGTCGCCGACGTTGAGCTCTCCGCTCTCGACCAGCACCGTGGCGACCGGCCCCATGCCCTTGTCCAGCTCGGCCTCTACGACCGTGCCCCGGGCATCGCCGGTAGGCTTGGCCTTGAGGTCGAGGAGCTCTGACTGCAGGAGGACCTTCTCGAGAAGGTCTTCAACACCCTGTCCGGTCTTCGCCGAGACCTCGGAGACGAGCACGTCGCCCCCGAATTCCTCGAGTACGACATTCTGACCGAGCAGGTCCTGCTTCACCTTCGGTATGTTCGCCGCCGGGAGGTCGACCTTGTTGATCGCCACGATCAGCGGAACGCCAGCATTCCGTGCGTGACTGATCGCCTCGATCGTCTGCGGCATGACCGCGTCGTCGGCCGCCACCACCAGGACCACCAGATCCGTGATCTCGGCACCTCTCGCCCGCATGGCGGTGAATGCCTCGTGACCGGGCGTATCCAGGAAGCTGATCGCCCGACCGTCATCCAGCACTACGTGGTAAGCCCCGATGTGCTGGGTGATTCCCCCTGATTCGCCTGCGATGACGTTCGTACGACGGATCAGATCCAGGAGCGACGTCTTTCCGTGGTCGACGTGACCCATCACGGTAACCACAGGAGCTCGCTCGACCTGTTCGCTCTCGTCCTCCGCCTCTTCCTGGAGCTCCGGCAGGTCCGCTTCGTACGCCTCCTCGCGAGCGGCCGTAAAGCCGAATTCGTCGCAGATCAACTCGATCTGGTCGAAGTCCAGCCTCTGATTGATCGTCACCATCAGTCCGAGATTCTTGAACGCAGACGTGATGATCGCCTGGGCCGTGACGTCGATCAGGTCGGCGAGCTCGGCGACCGTGAGGAACTCGTTGACCCGGACGGTCGTCTTCTCCCTCTCGATCTCCTGCTCTCGCTGCTCCCGCTCGACCTCCTTCTGAGACGGACCCGAGTCGCGGCGTCGACGCCTCGATGTCCCGCCCTCCATCGTCGCGAGGGTCTTCTTCACGTTCTCCTGCACCGCGTCGCGATCCACGCGGCGGCTTCGCTTCCGATCGCGCTTGCTCTTCCGTCGCCCGTCGGTCGTGTAACCCTCCGCCTGAATCCGGACGGTTCCACCCGGGGCGGCCGAAGCAGCCGGCGCCTTCGGGGCTGTCTCCGGCATTCCGCGCCGAACCGGCTTCGGCTTCACAGACCGTTTTGCCGGCTTCGACTCCTCGATCTCGGCGGCCGGCGCGATCTCCTCGACATCCTCACCGACGGAAGCCGCGGCCATCTCCTCGTCGTCGTCACCGCCCGCATCGGAATCGACCTCCGCGACGAGCTCGGTCACACCCTGTTCGACCCCGGTCTCCGTTTCCTTCACCTGCTCGACTTCGTCGGGTTCCGCCTCGACCGGAGTCTCCTCCTCGGCCGGACTCTCCGCGTCAACCGGGCTCTCCTCCTGCGCCTCGACCACGTCTGCCTCGGCGTCTTCGACGTCCTCCCGTCGGGCAGCAGGTGCTACGATCTCCTCGTCGCCGGTCTCGGGCGCCTCCTCTGCAGCGGCCTCCTCAAGACTCGAGTCTGCCTCGGCCTCGACGACCTCCGCCTCGACGGGCTCGGGGGCCGCACGACGACGGCGGCGGCGGCGGGTAGTCGTCTGAGCACCTTCGGTTTCCTCGGCGGCTCCTCGACGCTCCCGCTCCAGGCGTGCGCGAAGACGAGCGATCTGGACCTCCGTGACCGTGGACATGTGGCTTCGAACCCTCACGTCCATCTGGTGGAGCATCTGGATCAACTGCTTCGAGTCGACGCCCAGTTCTTCAGCTACTTCGTATACGCGGTAGTTCCCCAACGCCCATCCTCCTGAGTATTCCGCGGCACTCGCGCCATTCGCGCGGGCCGTGCCTGCCACATTCTCCCACTCCCATCAGCCTGCGAGAATCTCCTCGATCCTCGCGGCGAGCCGCCGGTCGGCGATCCCGACGACGACTGCCCGGTCGCGACCTACCGAGCGTGCCAACTCGCTCCCCCGACCGCACTCCGACCACACCGTACCCGTCGCCTCGAACACCGGAACGACGCGATTTCGGGCGTTCTCTCCGGCGTCCCTCGCAACCAGGGCCAGGTGAAGAGAACCCGACTTCGCCGCCTCACGCACCGCCTTCGTTCCGACGATGGCACGCCCGCTTCTGCGGGCCAGACCGAGGAGGTTCAACGCCTCCGCGTCCCTGCGGAACGGGTCAGCCGGTCGTTCCTCCACCGTTCTCCTCGGTGGCAGCTGCGACTTCGACCGAATCCTCGGCCGCTTCGACGTCCTCGGTCACCTGGGCTTCCTCGGAGTCCGTGGACTCCGTCGCCCCGTCGGCCGATTTCTCGTCGCTGCCGATGTCGAAGATCGACGGAGCAGCGGCGGCCGGTGCCGCCGGCTCCTCGACCACCGTCAGCTCGTCGATCAGCGCCACGATCCGGTCCGATTCCGTCTCGTCGATTCCCGGCACCTGGAGGAAATCGTCCTTGTCCATGTCCAGCACCGCGGCGAAGCTGTCGATCCCGGCCGCCTGGAGAGCCGCGAGTGACGCCGGGGACAGACCTTCCAGCTCGGCGAGCGGGAAGTCGGCGATCTCGTATTCGTCTCCCCCTCCGAACAGGGCGGACTCAGCGCCCCGGGCCAACCAGTCCCGACTCGAATAGAGATCGATCTGCCATCCGATCAGCTGAGACGCGAGCCTGACGTTCTGGCCATTGCGGCCGATCGCCAGAGACAGCTGATCCTCGTCTACGATCGCCGTGATCACATGACGCTCGGGATCCGAAATCACCTTCGCGACACGCGCGGGCGCCAGCGCCCGGCGGGCGAAGATCTCGGGATCGGGGTGCCACGGAACGATGTCGATCCGCTCGCCCCCGAGCTCGGATACGACGGCCTGCACGCGCGACCCCTTCAGGCCCACACAGGCTCCGACCGGATCCACGGTCTCGTCTCGCGAAGAGACCGCGATCTTGGTCCGCCCACCGGCTTCCCGCACGATCTCCTTGATCTCGACGATCGCCTGGTAGATCTCGGGCACCTCCAGGCCGAACAAGGCCTTCACGAACAGCGGATCGGCCCTGGACAGAATGAGCCTCGGCCCGCGGGGCGTTTCCTCGAGCTTCTTCAGAACGGCGCGGATCGCCTCACCCTGGCGGAACCGCTCCCTCGGATTCTGCTCACGCCACGGGATGATCGCCTCGGCCTCCCGGGCCCGATTCAGCATTACGACGATCTTCCCTCGCTCGATCTGCTGAACCTCTCCGGACACCAGCTCGCCGACGATCCCGCTGAACTCCTGCCGGATCTTGTCGCGTTCCCCTTCCCGAACCCGCTGGATGATTCGCTGCTTCGCCGCCATGACGGCGTTGCGGCCGAAGTCGCCGAACGCGACGGGAATCTCGATCAGATCACCGACCTCGAAGTCGGGATCGTCGAAGCGCGCTTCCTCCAGCGACACCTGTCTCGCGGCATCCTCGACCTGCTCCACGACCTCCTTGAGCACGACGATCCGGATGTCCCCGCCTTCCTGGATCGCGATCTCGGCCTCCACCGGACCGCCGAAATGGCGGGCCAGGGCGGCATGGATGCCATCCCGGATCAGGTCGTGCAGGTCCTCGTCCGACAGCGATTTGTTCGCCGCCATGACGCGGAACGCTTCCACCACTGGAATCTGGTCGCTCATCTCCCTCTTCCGATCTCCCTCATGGCCCCGGCGAGCGGCCGCCGCCTCCGTCCGGACTCCAGACCCCTCTACAGGTCGTCCTCCGGCCGATAGACCAACTGGGCCTTCGCCACATCCTTAAGCGGCACGCGGACCTCTCGCTCATCCGTGAGGAGCACGATCACGCGACCACTCTCGTCATCACCCTCGGTGCGCAGGAGGTTGCCCTCCAGCTGCTTCCTGTCCCGGTCGAGCGGAGCGAATCCGCGCAGCCGGACATCCAGCCCGATACAGCGTTCGAAATCGCGGTGTCGTACCAGCGGTCTCTCGACACCGGGCGACGACACCTCCAGTATGTAACTGTCGCCCGCCTCGCCTGTTTCATCGAGGCGCTGTTCGACGGCCCGGCTCACGGCCGCGCAATCCTCCACGGTCAGACCCGATCGACCGGGCACGCCATCGTGTCGATCGACCCTCAACCGCAGGAGGGGCCGCCGCCGACCACCTCCGCGCTCCAGCGAAACGAGTTCGTAGCCGAGCGGCTCGATGACCCGCTCGATGGCCCGTTCCAGCGATCCCGGTTTTGCCGCTTCGCCCATCGGTTCACACCCCGTCCTGCAACTCTTCCCTCGCCGGCACCTTGGGGTACCCCCAACAAAAAAGTGGGGCCGTGAACGATTCCCCACTTCAGGTCCGGGCGTGGATGCCCGGACGGCCGACACCGGACGTGTTTCTCAGCCGAAAAAGATAGTGGCAGATGTCCGGGAAGGCAAACCTGTCAGGCCGGCTCGCCGCGGTGACCGATGAAGGCGACCATGCGGCCCGCCGCGCCGTCCGACCCCCGGTGCGAATGCAGGCGCTCGGGATCGCAGGCCGTGCAGTTCCGGGAGCGCGAGATCGCCGCCCGTGGGACGCCCAGGCGGACGGCTTCCTCTGCCAGCCAGTCGCGAAGGTCCAGCGGTCCAGGCCCCCGTGACGACGATCCGAATCGGGCGAGCACTTCGGGCCCCACTTCGTAGCAGGACCCGCATATCGCCGGGCCCAGGTGGAGCCACAGGTCGGCGGGCATGCTGCCCGCGAGACCGGACAGCGCCGCGAGGCCGCTCGAAAGGACCCCGTCCGCGGCCCCTCGCCAGCCGGCATGCAGGAGTGCCGCAGCTCTCGCCCCGGGGTCGAGAACGAAGACCGGAACGCAATCGGCGACCGTCACTGTCATCAGCAGGCCGTCGCGATCGCCGGCAATGCCGTCACCCTCGCCGCAGACCTGAAATCCTCGCATACCCGCCTGTCGGAGGACGATCACGTCCGATCCATGAACCTGGCGGGCTACCGCTACCGTCCGAAACCCGAGCGCCCGGCCCAGGCCCTCGAACCGCTCGCTGACCTCCCACGTGTCAGCGGGCGACCTCAGTCCGAAATCGATCGGTCGCATGGTGGTTCCGGCCACGAGGCCCGGATGTGCAGCCATCCAGTCGTCGAGCAGGATGAGTCCGAATCCCCCCACCGAGGCCTCGTTCTCGCCTCCGGCCCGGACGCCGGAAGCCGAGCCGTCGGCGGATTCGGGCATCAGCATGGAGGATCCACCCGCTCGATCTGCGCCCCCAGCGCTCGAAGCCGCTCGTCGATTCGCTCGTAGCCGCGCTCGATCTGACCGATGTTGTGGATCGAGCTTTCACCTTGCGCGGCGAGGGCCGCGATCAGTAGCGCCATGCCGGCCCGGATGTCCGGGCTCTCGACTACGGAGCCGCGAAGCTGCGAAGGTCCGACCACCACGGCCCGGTGAGGGTCGCACAGGACGATGCGCGCACCCATGGATATCACCTTGTCCGCGAAGTACATGCGCGACTCGAACATCTTCTCGTGAATCAGGATCGTACCGCGACAGCGGGTCGCCACAACCAGGGCGATCGAAATCAGGTCCGCCGGGAAAGCCGGCCAGGGACCATCGCCCAGCGTGGGAATCTGGTCCCCGAGGTCCGGCTGGATCTCCAGCTCCTGGTCCGCCGACAGGTGCAGCTCTCCGTCTCTCAATCGCCCACGGACCCCGAGCTTCTCGAATCCTACGCGCAGAGGATCGAAGTGCTCGGCCTCGACGCCCTCGATCGTCAACTCGGACTCGGTGATCGCCGCGAGGCCGATCATGCTGCCTACTTCAATGTGATCGGTGCCGATTCGCCAGCTCCCACCGGTAAGAGCGCGGACGCCTTCGATCTGGAGGAGCTGCGTGCCGATCCCTTCGATCTGCGCCCCTATGCTTACGAGAAAGCCGCACAGGTCCTGAACGTGCGGTTCAGCTGCGGCGTTCCGGACCAAGGTCCTTCCTTCGGCCAGCACGGCCGCGAGAATGGCGTTCTCCGTTCCGGTCACCGAGGGCTCATCCAGGAAGATGTCGGCGCCGTGCAGTTCCCTGGCCCGGAGTTCGTAGCTCTCTCCTGCCTCCACCTCGGCTCCGAGCATTCCGAGGGCCAGGAAGTGGGTATCCAGCCTTCGGCGGCCGATGACGTCTCCTCCCGGAGGCGGAAGTACGACCTCACCGCGGCGCGCGAGCAACGGTCCGGCGAGCAGGATCGACGCCCTGATGCGCCTCGACAGCTCCGGGTCCACGGACCCGGAGTCGAGTCCCGAGGCATCGATACGGAACGTCCCCGGAGCGAGTCTCTCGATGTCCGCTCCGAGCGTCCGCATCAGGTCCATCATCGTATGCACATCACGGATCTCGGGTACGTTCTCGAGCGTGACAGGCGCGTCGGCCAGGAGACAACCCGCGAGAATCGGAAGAGCGCCGTTCTTGTTGCCCGAGGGACGGAACCGACCTTCAAGCCGTGACGGACCCGTAATCAGATAGTGCACGACGGCGCTCCTTTGACTGTCTGCGGGGACCATTCGCGTCTACCGACCCCGGAAGGTAGAGTCGCGCGAGAATCCGTGGCAATGCGAAACCGGAGCTGCAATCCCCCCTGGCCGCGCTCCGGCTTGACAGTCCCGGTCGGCGGACTCATGCTCAGCGTCGGTCGCGTAGCGAGGTCCGCCGCACGAGCGACATCGCCAGGAGGAATCGGAACGTGAAGCTCACCGAGTATCTCGACCCGGGACTGGTGGTATTCGGCATCCGCCCGGGCGACGTAGCTGACATCCTCTCTCAGCTCATCGGACCGCTCGTCGCCGACGGCACGCTCAATGGATCCGAAGGGGTGCTGGATGCACTCCTCGCTCGTGAGAAGGTGCTCAGCACCGGAATCGGTTCCGGCATCGCCGTCCCTCACGCGATCAGCGAGGCGATCGGCAGTCCGCAACTGATCGTCGGGCTCTCGCCGGACGGCGTCGACTTCCGTGCCATGGACGATGCACCGGTGAACGTCTTCTTCGTACTGCTTTCCCCACCGGACCGCGCCGGACATCACATTCGCCTTCTCGCGAGAATCGCGCGGCTGGCCCGTCACCCGGAATTCGTGGATGCCCTGCGTGCCTGCGAGACCGGTGAGCAGGTGCTGAGCCACATCCACGCGTACGAGAGCGAGCACGTCTGAACCGTTCGAGGCGGACCTCAACAGGTCCGCCCGGCGCGCCCGGGAGCCAGCCGTGGAGCTGCTGATCGCCGTCATCAACGATGTAGAGCTGATGGACGAGGTCCTCGCCGGCTTCCTCGAGATCGGCATCACGGGGGCCACGGTTCTCGACAGCGAGGGCATGGGCCGGGTCCTGAGTCACGACATTCCGATCTTCGCCGGGCTGCAGACACTCATTTCACGGTCGCGACCGCAGAACCAGACGCTGTTCAGCGTGATCGACGAGCCGGAGAAGGTAGACCTGGCGATCGCCCTGCTTCAGGACGTGTGCGGACGTCTCGAAGATCCGGCCACCGGCATCGCGATCACGCTCCCGGTGAACCGTGTCGTCGGACTCGCGCCCGAGCTCGGTGATTCCGGAGGGTGAGGCTACTCCTCACCGTCCTCGCTCTCGTCCTGGTCAGCCTGCTCGGGGCGAGATTCGGATTCCGGAGTCAGCGGGCGTCCCTCGGGTTCCGCCTCTTCGTGAGCTCCGGCTCGCACTTCGTTCTGATCGGGTTCCTGCTCGGCCCCCACGTGGCGGGTCTGATCACCGACAACGTCACGCGATCCCTCGCTCCGTTCATTGCTCTGGGCCTTGGCTGGATCGGACTCCTGTTCGGACTTCAGTTCGATCGGTCGGACCTGCGGATGTTCAGCCGGGGCGAACACGGGCTGGTGCTGGGCGAAGCAGTCGTGACCTGGGCCGTGCTCGCCGGAGGTCTCGTGGCGATCCTGCGGCTGGCCGGACATGACGACACGGGCTCGCTCGCCGCTGCCTGCGCCGCTGCGGCCGCGGGGTGCGCTTCGAGTCCGACCGGTACCGCCGTCGTGTTCGGATCGGCCCGGGTGAGCGGACCGGTCAGCCGCCTCGCCAGCCTGGCAACCAGCCTGGATGGCGCCGTCGGGATCGCCCTCCTGGCGGCGGTCTACGCGATCGCCCACCCCGGTGTCGCCGCTCCGCTTCTGGACATCGGTCCCCTTCGATGGATCCTCGCGCCCGCGCTTCTCGCGCTTCTGTTCGGCTGGCTCTTCCTGTCGCTCTCCCGCGAGAAGCCGCCGGCCGAGGAATTTGTGCTCTTCCTGCTGGCTCTCGCCCTCATACTGGCTGGCACGAGTCTGTCGCTGGCCTCGTCCGCGCTGTTCGCAGCCTGGCTGACGGGCGTGTTCATCGCGAATCTTTCACCCCTGCGCAAGAGGGTCTATGCCGTGCTCACGACCTGGGAGAAGCCCGTCCACGTGCTCTTCCTGGTCGTAGCGGGAGCGATGCTCAGCTTCCGATCCTGGCAGGTGATTCCGCTCGTCTTCGCCTACGTCGTGCTACGCTCGGTGGGAAAGCTGCTTGGGGGTGGCTTCGCTCGTCCGCTGCTTCCGCCCGAGTCGGCCCTGGTTCCGTTTGGAAGTACGCTGCTTGCGCAGGGCGGTGTGTCGATTGCCATTGCCATGTCGGCCCTGCTCGTGCTCGGATCGGAATTCCCGGGGGCCGGGGCCGTGCCGACGATCTTCGATGCAGTGATCGTGGGCATCATCATTTTCGAAGTGGCGGGACCCGTCATCCTGCGGCGAGCCCTCGATCGATCGGGGGAGCTCTCGCTTCCCATCGCCGATTCCTCCGGCCGGCGGACGCCGCCTCCCGGCCCGACTGGTTGAGCCTGGTCGTGCGGACGTCTATCTTCCACCCATAGCAGACGGTGGTCCACCGCCGACAGGAGCTATCCCGTGTCCTTTTATGACTTTCTCGTGTACGCTTCGCTCATCCTCTGGATTCTGTTTGGAGCGGGGCTGATCATCTCGCTGATCCTGATCGTACCGAGGATCATCAAGGCCTTTGCCAGCCTCGAGCGGATCGGCGATGCGTTCACGAACCGCCTGCTCCCGATCATGGAGCACGTGGACGTCGCGTCTCAGGACATAGCCAAGATCGCCAACGCCCTGATGTCCGGAGTCGAGCGCCTCGACGAGACGGTGGATCACGTGACCGACTCGGTCGATCGCCTTCTCGGGGTGGCCGAGGATCGCGTCTCGGAGGCGAACGCTCTCGTCACGGTCGCCCTCGAGGAAGCCGAGCAGACCTTTGTTTCCACGGCCGGACTTCTGAACGCCGTGCGAGGCGGGTTCGGCGGTCGCGATCGCCGGAAGAAGAAGCGCAAGAGGAAGCGGCGAAGGAAGGACCGATGGCTCCTGGGCGGAAGCTGACGAAACTCGCCAGCCTCCTTCCGTCCTTCGTGGCGGTCCCGCTGCTGGCGGGAGCGCTGCTGCTTCTCTTCCCCGAGGCGGCCTTCGCGTGGGGACCGGCGACGCATGTCCAGATCGGACTCGAGGCGCTCCGGTCCCTGAATCTCTTCCCCTCCCACATCGCGGGCGTCATTGCTCAGTATCCGCTGGACTTTCTCTATGGCAACATGGCGGCCGACATCTCGCTGGCGAAGAAGTATGCACAGATCGGCCGGCACTGTCACAACTGGGACGTGGCGCGCGAGATCCACCGGGCGGCCGGTGACGATGAGAAACTCCAGGCGGCGATGCTCGGATATCTGTGCCATCTTTCGGCCGACGTGCTTGCGCACAATTCCTACGTTCCGCGGATGCTGTTGACGACGTCATCGACGCGCGGACTCGGTCATTCGTACTGGGAGCATCGAATGGACACGGACGTGGGAATCGAGCACTCCCAGCTCGCACGCTGGATCGTCACCCGACACGACAACTCCGACACTGACGCTCTCTTCCGACGCGCGCTGTCGAGCACCCTGTTCAGCTTCAGCACCAACCGGAGGATCTTCCACGGGATGATCCGGATCAACGGCAACGAGAGCTGGCAGGCCATCATGGATACGGTGGTGGACAACTCTCGCTGGGATCTGGATCCCACCACCGTCGCCCGGTACCTGCGTCACAGCTTCGAGCTGGTCGCCGACTTTCTCGCCAACGATGAGGAATCCCGTGCCGCGACCCAGGACCCGATCGGAGACCTGGCGCTCACCGAAGCGAAGAAGATCCGGCGCCGGGTGCTGATGGCCGAAGGGTGGAGGAGCATGGACGCGATCGAGCACACGGCGGACAACCACTTTCCCCTCCCGCAGGGACCGACCCGATATTGGGATCTGCGGGGAAGTACTTCCAGCGATGCCGCACGTACCGTGGAGAAAGCACTCTCGGCCTCGGTCAAGCCTCCGCCGGGGGCCGTCCTCGATGCGGTGCTCGATCCGGCGACGTTAAGGGCAGAAGGCGTCGGCGACGGCGGTTGAATCGAGTTCAGGGCCCCCGCGCGAATACCGTCCGACCTCCCACGACTGTCATCACAACCTGCAGATCCTTGAGCTCCGTGGGCTCCACGGCGAATGGACTGCGGTCGAGAATCACCAGGTCGGCCAGCATCCCGGGGGCCAGACGCCCGACGCGTTCCTCGGCGAATCCGGCGCGGGCCGCGTCCCGGGTGTAACCGGCCAGGGCTTCCGACACCGAGACCCTCTGGTCGGGGATCCAGCCCTCCGGGTGAGCTCCGTCGAGAGTGCTGCGCGTGACCGCGGCGTACACCCCGAGCAGCGGATCCAGCGGCCCGACCGTCCAGTCCGAACCAAATGCGGGACGGGCCCCCGCATCCACCAGCGACTTGAACGCATAGGTCGACGCTGCCCGTTCCCGGCCGATCTTGCGTTCGGCCCACCGGCCATCATCGATCGCGTGGTAGGGCTGCATCGCGGGAATCACCCCGAGCTCGGCGAACCTGTCGAAATCCTCGGGCCGCAGGTGCTGCGCATGCTCGATACGAAACCTCCGATCACGACGCGGCGCTGATTCGGCCAACGCGGCGTAGATATCGAGGAGTTCCGCATTCGCCCGGTCCCCGATCGCGTGGATCGCCACCTGGAGGCCCGCCCTTTCCGCGCGACGCACCGCTTCCCCGAGCTCGGCGAGCGGAGTGACGGTCAGTCCACGAGTCTCCGGGGCGTCGACGTAGGGGTCGAAGAACAGGGCGGTCGACGAGCCCAGGGAACCATCCACGAATCCCTTGAGACCGCCCCAACTCAGCCAGTCGTCTCCGGTCCCCTTCTCCGCCGCGACGTACTCGGCCAGACGGTCGGCCGTGGACAACGGAACGTATGCCCTGACTCTCAGGGTCAGATCGCCACGCTGATGGGCGCGCCGGTACGTGGCCAGTCCGGCCCAGTCACCCATGTCGTGTACGCTCGTGACACCCAGCTCGGCCGCATGTCGCATCGCCGCGGCCAGCGCAGAGTCCCGGCTTGCCTCGGAGGGTTCGGGCACGACGGCGTACACGAGCGGCATCGCTTCGTCCTTCAGTACGCCCGTGAGACGCCCGTCGGCGTCCCGGACGATCGTGCCGCCGGCCGGATCGGGCGTGTCCGGTCCGATCCCCGCCAGGTCCAGCGCGAGGGAGTTGGCGAGCGCCATGTGCCAGTCGAGGCGAGTCACGAAGACCGGGTGCTCGGGAGTCACCTGATCGATCCAGCTGCGGTCGGGCAGCGACCCGCCCCAGAGCTCGTGGTCCCAGTCCCCGCCGAGGATCCAGGTACCGGGTGGCACCGTGCGAGCGAATTCCTCGAGTGTCCGCGCGAACTCTTCCGGAGTCCCGGCCGCTCGCAGGTTGACGGACGCGAGGCGAAACCCTCCCTCCAGAAAGTGTGTGTGGGTATCGATGAAGCCCGGCATGAGGAAACGGCCCTCCAGCTCCACGACCTCGGTAGACGCGCCGGCGAGGCCTCGGATCTCCGACTCGCTGGCTACGGCCAGGATCGTGTCCCCATGCACCGCCACGGCGGCATCGATCGGTAGCGGTTCATCTGCCGTCCAGATCGTACCGCCGGTGAAGATCCGGTCCGGCTCGACGGGCTGGCTCACGTCGCAAGCGCCGAAGAGCACGGCGATTCCCAGAAATCCCGCCACCTTGCCTCCATTCACCCGCTTCTCCTCTCGTGGTGCCCGTTTCCCAGATCTTCCCTACGACGGTCGCAGGCCCGCATGCGCGACCATGACCTTCCGGACGCCTGCTTCCCCGAAGTCGATCGCCGCCTTCACACCGCTCCCTCGACCGCTCACCGAGACGATCTCCCCCTCTCCGAATTCCGGATGTACGACTCGCGCACCAGGCTCCAGGCGCAATTCCTCCTGCGAATCACTGTAGTCATAGCGCACGCCGGGGGTGGCCTTCGGCTTCGCCTGCCCGGTCCGCTGTCGACGCCAGTTCCAATCGCCGGTCGAGAGATCGGGATCGAAGCCCGGTGAGCGACTCGAAAGACGATCGGTGCGTCCCTTTCGACGACCGGTAGAGCCGCTCGCTGCCGACCAGTGCCGCTGCACGGGCCCATCTGGCAGTTCCGACAGGAACTGCGAAGGCGAGGCTCTCTGTTCGCTGCCGTAGCGCCATCGACTCTGCGCGTGCGTGATCACGAGTCGATCTTCGGCCCGGGTTACGCCCACGTAGAAGAGCCTTCGCTCCTCTTCCAGCTCTTCTTCACTCTCCATTGCCCGCGACAGTGGAAACAGACCGTCCTCCAGGCCGACGAGGTACACGACGGGGAACTCGAGACCCTTCGCGTTGTGCAGGGTCATGAGCGTTACGCCGGGCGCCGCTTCGTTGTATTCGTCGATGTCCGCCCGCAGAGCCGCGGCTTGAAGATACAGCTCGAGATCGGTCGCCCCCTCCGCACCGTCGAGGACTTCGGCGGGATCGAACGCGGAGGCTGCCGCGAGCAGCTCCGTCAGGTTCGCGATCCGGTCGGCACCGTCGTCCTCCGGCTCCAGCGCCTGTACCAGACCGAAACTGCGGATGCACTCGCGAATCACTTCCTCGCAATCTGCCTCTGCCGCCAGTTCGGCGAGCGCCGAGATTCCCGAGGCGAAGTCCTGCAGCGCGGCAGCGCCGGCCCGGGGCATTCCCGGCAACTCGCTGGCGATTTCGGCAGCCGCCAGCAGACCGAGTCCCCTCTCCGATGCCTCGCGGCGAAGCCTGTCCAGAGTCACCGATCCGACGCCCCGTCGTGGCCACGACACGGCCCGCGCGAAGGCCGCCTCGTCCGCGGGATTCACGACCAGCTGGAGGTATGCGAAGACGTCCTTGATCTCGCGCCGCTCGTAGAAGCGAACGCCGCCGACGATTCGATACGGCAGTCGTGCCCGGCGAAGTGCGTCCTCGAAGGGTCGCGACTGCGCATTCGTCCGGTACAGAATGGCGGCCTCATCCGGTCGGAATCCACCGTTGGCCCGCTGCATCTCTCCCACGACCCACGCAGCTTCGGCGCGCTCGTCGGCGAATCGCATGACGCTCACCGGCTCGCCGGCAGACCGTGAAGTGCGCAGGCGTTTCTCCTTCCGGGACCGGTTGTTGGCAATCACCGCGTTCGCGACCTCCAGAATCGAGGGCGTGGACCGATAGTTCTCTTCCAGTCGGACCACGGCGGCTCCTCCGAAGTCCCGCTCGAAGTCGAGGATGTTTCTGACGTCCGCTCCCCTCCACCCGTAGATCGACTGATCGTCGTCACCGACCACGCAGACATTCCGGTGTCCCTCCGCCAGACGCCGGACTATGCGGTACTGGGCGTGGTTCGTGTCCTGGTACTCGTCGACGAGCACGTGCACGAACCTCTCCGCGTACCGCTCGCCGACATCGGCATGGTCCTCCAGAAGCCGCACCGTGTGGACCAGCAGGTCGTCGAAGTCGTAGGCGTTCGAGCGCGTGAGGACTTTCTCATACGCCGGGTAGACCTTCGCCACCGCCCGGGACATCAGATCGAAGGCCTGCTCGGTGTACTCGTCCGGGCCGACAAGCGCGTTCTTGGCGTCCGATATTCGTGCACGCAAGGCGTTCGGCGCCCAGCGTGCCGGGTCGAGGTCCACCTCTTCCATCGCCCGTTTCAGGGCCCGCCGCGCATCGTCCTCATCGTAGATCGTAAAGCGGGAGCCTCGCGGCAGTCGGTCGCCCTCGCGCCGCAGAAGTCGAGCGCAGATCGAGTGGAAGGTGCCGACCCAGAGTCCCCGGGGATCCTCCCCGAGATGCTCCGCGATGCGGTCCCGCATCACACCCGCTGCCTTGTTCGTGAATGTGACGGCCAGGATCCGTCGCGGCGGAATTCCGAGATCGGACACGAGGCGGGCAACGCGCGCAGTGAGCACCCGCGTCTTGCCTGAGCCGGCTCCAGCCAGAACGAGCAGGGGTCCTTCCCCGTGCTCGACGGCTTCCTTCTGTTCCGGATTCAGAGCGATCGTCAACGCGGCTCCTCGATCAACGGCAGCTCGAGCAGGAATACGGCGCCTCCGTCGGATTCCCCGAGACGAAGCGTGCCCCCATGCACCTCCACGATGATCCGGCGGGCGAGTGACAGTCCGACGCCCCAGCCGCCGTGCTTCGTGGTCACTCCGACGTCGAACAGCGAAGCCCGCAGGTGCTCGGGCACTCCCTCACCATCGTCCTCGACCCGGTAGAGGGCCCTTCCATTCTGCACGCCTCCATGAGAAATCCTGATCGTGCCTTCGCGCCCCGCCAGCGAGTCGAGTGCATTCTTGACCAGGTTCTCGAACGCCCACTCGAGCAGGGTCTCATCGCCTTGAACGATCGGCGAAACCTCGGGAAGATCTGTCTCGAGCCGGATCCGGCCGCCCAGGGTGGGAAGCCGGGCCTCGAAGTAGCGGGACAGATTCCTCAGCAGCTCGGTCAGGTCCACCGGACGCAACTCCGGTGTGCGCCCTATGGCCTCGAATCGTCGAGACACCTTCTCGAGCCTCAGCAGATCGTGCCGCATCTCGTCGTGGATATCCACGGCGGCGTCACCGACGTCGATACTGCCGCTCGCCCCGAGTTCGTCGGCTTCCAGCAATTCGAGCCAGCCCACGAGGGAACTCAGTGGCGTACCCATCTGATGCGCAGACTCGCGGGCCATGCCCGACCAGATCCGCTCACGCTCCGCGAGGTTGGAAGTGCGCACGATCCAGGCGCCGATCCCCACGACGGTCAGAAGGAGGATCGCCTGCAACAACGGGATCCAGCGAAGGCGGCGCAGAAACGCCGGCTCACCGTAGTGAACGACGAATCCCGCTTCGCCGTCCACCAGCGGAGGATTCTCTTCGTCCAGTCTCTCGACGTACGCCCGGACTCGCGCCCGATCCGCCGGATTCTCCAGGTCCGCCTCGAACGGCAGGTTGACCATGAGAGTGGGCTCTCCCTCGAGATCGGTCTGGACCACCGGGATTCCCAGCGCATAGAGCTGCCGCAGGAGCGCGAATTCTCCTTCAGGCGTGAAACCTTCCGGGGATGCCGCCGCCTGGACGGTCTGGAAGTAGATACGGCTGAACACGGCCGCGTCCTGCCGCAGTTCTTCAGCGATCTGAGACGTGTAGACGAGGTAGGAGACGAGTACGGCCACGAACATCAGGAAGATCGCTACCGGAACGGCCCGTCGGCCCGACGGGATGCGTCCGATCACGACAGGCTGAGCCGATCGAATCCCGTGTAGGGTCGGAGCGCATCGGGGATCGAAACCGAACCGTCCGCCTCCCGGCGATTCTCGAGCAGTGCGACGAGGGTCCTGGCCAGGGCGACGCCCGACCCGTTCAGCGTGTGAACGAAATCGGGCTTGCCGGAATCCTGATCACGGTAGCGTATTCCGGCGCGACGGGCCTGAAAGTCGGTATACGACGAACAGCTGGAGACTTCCAGCCACCTTTCGACTCCCGGAGACCACACCTCGAGATCGTAGGTGATCGCATTCGCGAATCCCAGGTCCCCGGCCGGAAGCAGGATGCGCCGGAAAGGCAGCTCGAGGCGCTCGAGCACGCTCTCGGCGTGCCGGGTCAGGAGCTCCAGCTGATCGGGCGAAGCCTCCGGGTGCGTGAAACGGACGAGTTCCACCTTGTCGAACTGGTGGACCCGGAGCAGGCCGCGCGTATCGCGTCCGGCTGCACCCGCTTCCCGTCGGAAGCATGGGGTGTAGGCGACGTAGGCCAGAGGCAGATCCGCGCCGGCGAGGATCTCGTCACGGTGCAGGTTCGTGACCGGAACTTCGGCCGTGGGCACGAGGAAGAGGTCGTCGGGAACGGTCCGATACTGATCGTCCTCGAATTTGGGCAACTGGCCCGTGCCCAGAAGACTGTCGCGGTTGACGAGAAAGGGAGGTGCGATCTCGAGGTACCCGTGCTCGTTGGTGTGCAGATCCAGCATGAACTGGATCAGCGCGCGATTCAACCGCGCGCCCTGGCCGGTAAGCACGGGGAAGCCCGAGCCTGCGATCTTGGCACCGCGCTCCAGGTCCAGCAGACCGAGGCTCGAACCGATCTCCCAATGCGGCTCGTCCGACTCCACGGTCTCTCTGGGCTTGCCCCACTCGGTGATGATCTCGAACTCGCCCTCGCCGCCCGCCGGGACCCTGGGATCGGGGAAGTTCGGAATCTGCAGCAGGGCGTCCTGCAGTTGCTCTTCGATCCGGGACAACTCACCGTCGAGGCTGCGAATCCGCTCTGCGACCGACTTCATGGCGGTCATCAAGTCGTCCGCCGATTCACCGCGCTGCTTGCGCTCCCCGATCTCCCGGGACGTCACGTTACGCTGCTGCTTCAGCGTCTCCACTTCTCCGAGCAGCTCGCGACGGCGTCGATCGGTTTCGACCGCGCCGTCCAGAAGCGATTCGATGCCCGGGTCCGTGCGACGCGCGAGGGCAACTCGCGCCGATTCGGGATCGGACCTCAGAGAGCGGATATCGATCACGGATTCGTGGCCGGATTCAGATTTCGGCTTTCGCAGTTCGGGTTGATCAGGTGGCTGAACGTCATGAACCCGAGTTCTTCGTCGATCTCGTCAACGGAGAACTTTCCGAAATACCGGCAGCGCAAGTTGCCGAATGCGTCATCATCGCGACTTCGAGTCACGAATACGCCGCCCTCGGAAATCGGAATCGGCGCGTTGGTGACGTACCCGGATTCGGGGGCCTCCAGAAGGTCGTCGAATGGGACCGGCACTACCGTCACGCCCGACTGCTCGTCGGCATCGAGGATGTACGATCCGCGCGTCACGAGCGCCGGTCCGACCTCTTCATCCACGAGATAGACGAAGTCCCAGCCGGTCACCTGGTCGGTCCGGACCACGTTCCGGGTAA
>CBDTXM010000011.1:0-35071 GCA_965364445.1 uncultured bacterium
ATGAACCGCCTGACCGTGGAGAACATGCGATCAGGGCTCCGCCTTCTTCAACATCACCAGCATCATCTTGAATGGAGACAGTGCCCGGATGCCATGGGGCACGGAGGCCGGCAGGTGCAGCGCCTCTCCCTCCTGCAATCGGTGTCTGTCCAGGCCGACCGTCACCTCGGCGTCGCCTGCGAGCCCGAGGAGCATGGCGTCGTGAGGAGTGACGTGCTCGGCCAGCCCCTCGCCTTCATCGAATGCGAAGAGGGTGATGTTCCCCGATGGTTGGCGAACGATGGTACGGCTCACCACGGCACCGCGCTGCCACTCGATCATCGAGGCCGGCTTCGATGGCCCCCCGAGCAGATTGTCCCGATCGCTCACGTCTTCCTCCGGGTCGTCGCCTGCTGGGCCAGAATCAGGGAGTGAATGCCCGCGGTGCCCAGCTGGAGCAGTTCGCCGAGTTCCTGGCTGGTGAACGGCTGCTCTTCCGCGGTGCCCTGGACTTCGACGAACCGCCCATCCTCCAGGGCCACCAGGTTGAAGTCGGAGTCGGCACCGGAGTCTTCGACGTAATCCAGATCGAGGCAGGGGATGCCGCTGACGATGCCGACGCTCACGGCGGCGACGCGTGAGCGAAGCGCCGGTCGATCGATACGTCCCTCGCCGTGCAGCCAGTCGATGGCCTGCTCCAGGGCCAGGCACGCACCGGTGATCGATGCCGTGCGTGTGCCTCCGTCGGCGACCAGTACGTCGCAGTCTACGATCACGGTGTGCGCTCCGAGTGCTTCCAGGTCGGTGGCGGCGCGCAGGGATCGCCCGATCAGTCGCTGAATTTCCTGCGTCCGGCCACGTGGGCCGCGTCGCTCGCGGTCGGATCGAGTGTTCGTGGATCGCGGCAGCATCGCGTACTCGGCGGTCACCCACCCGCCTCGCCCTTCCCGGTGTGGCGGGACGCCCTCGAGCACCGAGGCCGTGCACAGGACCCGCGTCCGGCCGAAACTGACGAGACAGGATCCTTCCGCATTCGGCGCCGCGTCGAGCTCGAAGCTGACCGGCCGCATCTCGGCGGGCTCTCGCCCGTCATGTCTTCGTAGTGACATCTCGCTCCTCGCTCCGGGTCGGCCTCGAGACCCGCGCTGACCGCTGCAGGTCGATCCCGCCCTGTTCTTCCGTCGGTCGGAAACTGCCTGACGACGGTCTCTGCCGCGAGAACCCGGTTCGGGTCCCTGGGGCGCCGGAAAAGAAGGACCTCCCGGAGCGCAGTACGGTAGTCGAGAGCACGAAGACGAAGGTGAGCGCTGCGGTGCCCTGTCGATGAACGGGATTCGGAGGATTGAGGGAATGGAAAAGGCGACGCTCGGCGGTGGATGCTTCTGGTGCACCGAGGCCGTGTTCGGGCGGGTGGAGGGCGTTGAGACGGTAGTGCCGGGATATGCCGGAGGGAAGGTGGACAATCCCACCTACGAACAGGTATGCGGTGGCGGAACCGGACACGCCGAGGTCGTGCAACTCACGTTCGATCCGCAGGTCATTTCCTACCGGGAGATCCTAGAGATCTTTTTCGCGACGCACGATCCGACGACTCCCGACCGCCAGGGAAACGACGTTGGGACGCAGTATCGATCTGTGGTCTTCGCCCACGACGACGCGCAGGTGCGGACGGCGGAGGACGTCGTGAGCGGACTCGAAGCGCAGAATACCTTCGAGGCTCCGATCGTGACCGAGATCGAGCGGCTGGAGACCTTCTGGCCGGCCGAGGACTATCACCACGACTACTTCGCTCGAAACGGACGACAGCCATATTGCATGTTCGTCATCGCTCCCAAGGTCGCGAAGATGCGGAAGGCATTCGCGCACCGGCTCAAGGACTGAACGGAAACAGGAGGGCACCGATGCGGTTCCGCCCCTTCGAGATGGAACGCTGGCAGTCCCTGTGGGAGAACCGGGTCCGGTACAACCTGTCGGAAAGCGGTGTCTCGCCCTTTTCGCTGCAGGAGCTGATGGAGCTCACGGGGGCGGATCCGGCGGGGACGGCTCTGGGTTACGGTCACACGGAGGGTTCGCCGCTTCTGCGGGAGCGTATCGCGGCCATGTATCCGGACGCGACGCCGGAGGAGGTGCTCGTCACCAGCGGAAGCGCGGAGGCGAATTTCGTCGCGTGCTGGTCGCTGATCGAGGCTGGAGACCGGGTTGTGATCGTGACGCCGACGTACGGGCAGACACCGGGTCTCGCGGAGAATCTGGGTGCGGAAGTCGTAGACCTGCCGCTCGAGGAGGACCGTGGATGGCAACCGGCACCGGGCGCTGCTGCCGAAATGATCGCCCCCGGCACCCGGTTGGTCGTGGTCACGAATCCCAACAACCCTACCGGTGCGGTGCTCTCGCCCTCGTCGGTGGCCGAAATCGTCGACGCCGCGGAGAAGGCGGGCGCCTGGATTCTCGCCGACGAGGTGTACGCGGGTGCCGAGCTCGCCGGCCCTGAAACGCAGTCCCTGTGGGACGGCACACGGCGTGTGGTCGCCACGGCGTCGCTGTCGAAGGCGTACGGTCTTCCCGGTCTGCGGATCGGGTGGCTGGTGGCGGATCGACGCTTTCGAGACGAGATGTGGGCCCGAAAGGACTACACGACGATCGCGCCCTCGGTGCTGTGTGATCAGCTGGCGGCGGCTGCACTCGAGAGCGGGGCTCGCGCGAAGATCCTCGCCCGCACGCGGGAGATTCTCGTGCGACATCTTTCGATCCTCGAGGCGTGGGTCGGCGACTACGCTGGAGTTCTCCGTTATCGACCTCCCGACGCCGGAGCGATCGCGCTTCTCGGGTACGAACTGCAGGTCGGGTCGGCCGAGCTGGCCGAGCGGCTGAAGGTAGAGCGAGACACGCTACTGGTTCCGGGGAGCCACTTCGGTCTCGAGGGCCAATTCCGGGTAGGATTCGGATACTCGGAGGACCAGCTTCGCGGAGGGCTGGCGGCCCTGTCGGGCCTGCTCTCCGAACTGACCGAAACCCGGGTCGCTTCCTCTCCGTAGGGTATGTCGAGGCGAACAATTCGTGGTCCGCCTCGTGCAACCAGGAGGTAGATTATGCGAAATCCCGGAACCGCCGCGGTCTTGAGTCTGCTCGTGCCCGGCGTGGGTCAGATATACAACGGCACGTTCTGGCGAGGCCTGTTCTGGCTCATCATCACCCCCGGATTCTGGATCGGAACCGGCGGATTCCTCGGCTGGGTCGCCCACGTGATCTCGGCGATCACGGCGCACAACTACGCGAAGGAAAACCCGCACCGCTGATTCGCGGACTCGGAACTCCACGAAATTCTACCGACCGGAGCGGGCCTCCCGAGTGGGGCCCGCTCTCGGATCGCACGATCCTCTTCCGGTCACATCCCGGGACCGCCGACACGGCACCTCGTTGGTACGAGGCTGGATCTACATTATCTTGCCGCCCATGCTTCGACTTCATTCCTACGAATATCACCGTCCCGTCCGTCTGGATGAGGCTCTGGATCTGCTCGACGAGCATGGCGATGACGCCATGGCGATCGCCGGTGGGACGGACCTCGTGCCCAACATGAAGCACGGCCTGTTCACTCCGGGACACCTCATCTCTCTCGGCCGCGTAAGGGAATTGCGTGGGATTGACAGGGCCGACGATGGCTCGATCCGGATCGGTGCCGCAGAGAGCCTCGACTCCATATGCCGGGATGCGCGGATTCTCGAGGATTGGCCGATGCTGGCGGACGCCTGCTCGAAGATCTCTGGACCCCAGCTGCGGCGAGCCGGCACGATCGGCGGAAATGTCTGCCTCGACACCCGCTGCACCTACTACAACCAGACTCGATTCTGGCGCGAGTCGCTGGGGTTCTGTCTGAAGAAGGACGGTGACGTCTGCCACGTCGTGCCGGGAGGCACCCGTTGCGTCGCAGCCCATTCCGCGGATGGAGCGACCGCGCTGTGCGCGATCGGGGCCCAGCTCGAGATCGCGGGCCCCGGCGGCGAGCGGAGAACGGTCCCGATCGATTCCTTCTTCACCTCCGACGGCGTGTGGAACCGGCGCATGAAGAATACCGAGCTTCTGGTCGCCGTCCTCCTGCCGGCCGCTTCGTCCGGGGCTCGCGCCGCGTTCCGCAAATTGCGGATTCGCGATGCGATCGATTTCCCGCTTGCCAACGTCGCTGCCGTGGCACAGTTCGATCGCGCCGGCTGCGTGGAGTCACTCCGATTGTACGTGTCCGGGATGGGTTCCTATCCGCGGAAGGTTGGCAAGGTCGGGGACATTGTCGCCGGCCGGCCGCTCGACGCGGAACGGATCGAGGCAGTCGCAGAGCAGGCGTTCCGCCAGTGTCATCCGCTGTCCAACATCACTGTGGACGCCGAGTGGCGGCGAGCGATGGTCCCGGTGATGGTGTCTCGCGTCCTGGACGGTCTGGCCCAGCCGATCGCGGACTGATCCGGATCCGCAGCGGTCTCTTTCGGGGCTGAGGCAACGAGAAGGGGGCGCGAGACCTCGCGGCCCCGCACCCCCATCCCCCGCTCGCGATCCGACCGCCGAAGTCCAGGGGACCCGGCCGTCCGACGTGTCGCGCTACACGGAAGCCACTTCGGTACCGAACGGCTCGAACACGTCTTCCACGAAGTCGAAGACGTCGTCGAACAGGTCGAAGATCTGCGTCAGTGCGACCACTTCGGCGTTCGTCAGCGGGTTGCCGCCGGCGTCCGTGAATACCGGCGCGGACGTCGTCCCGCTGATCAACACCACCGTCTCGCCATTGTGAAGCACGGTTCCGGACAGGCTGTCGTCCTGTCCGACCATCGCATCGAACACCGTGACGTTGCCGCCATCCGTGATCGTCATCATCACTTCGAGCCCGATCTCTGAGGCGCTGAGATCGATCTCGGTTCCCGCGTCCACGACAACCCGTACTCCTTCGTCGTCCATCCGGAGGTCGTAGAGGAGATCCACCTGCATCGTCCCGGTATCGTTGTTGAGGGTGACGGTCTGAACGAGATCGAAGTCCAGCCGTCGCGTCCCATCGCTGATGAAGCCCGCTCCCGTGGCGATCGCCTGGATGTTTTCACCCAGAAGGGCATAACTGGCCGTGACCAGGTAGTCGAGGCGCGTGACACCGCCGGTCTCGGCCCGGACTCCGAGTCGCGTGGCGGCCGCGTCTCCCTCGTCGGTGAGATCGAGCAGACCCACTTCGTTCAGCGGAGTGGCGGGCTGTTCGGTGAACGGATCGACGGCATAGAGAATGAACCGGACGCCGTTCGTCGGGGCCCCTGCGCGATCGGTCATCGCATAGCGACCGAGCCCTTCATCCCACTCGAACGTCTTGCCGAGGAAATTGCTCGGGAAGATCGGCTCCATCGAAAAAGACGGATCGATCATCAGTTGTGCGTTGAACGGCTGCGCCGGCCGTGTGACACCGGCCGGAATCAGCTTCGGCAGCATCCCACCCTCGGCCTCGATGGCCGGGCTGACCAGTGCGAGAGACATCATGACATCGCTGTCGCCATCCAGTCGGTCCTCCATCTCTGCCACGGCCTGAGCCGTCGCGTCCGGATCGAATGGCGTCACCGGTCCGGTCGGGCCGTCGTCGTCGCTGCATCCGGCGAGTCCGACGCCGATCAGAGCAGTCAACAGCATGAGAGGTCGTGCGGTGGTGCGGTAACGCATCAGATTCCCCCTGGAATTCCGGATATACGGCCGCGCAGTGGCGCAGCTTGACTCCGTCCGATCGAGCAAGAGCCATGCCCCGAACAAGGATCTCCGTAACTCCATTGATCATGGTTTGATACGGCTGACCGACTGTCTGCGCGCCCGGTCGTCTTCCTGACGATTCTGCAGTCCGCTGCCATGAATTGCGTCACTCCCGCCAACTTGACGGGAAGGCGCCACGCCGGAAACTTGCGCCGCCCGCGTTCCGGTCCGGGCGGGTCGTCACCCGACGACGTCCGGCGGCGGGCTCCGGGAGTCCGTACCCGAAACAACGAATGCAGAAAACAGGAGACCCTGTGTCACGCATAGGCATACTGGTTGGTGGCGGTCCCGCACCCGGCATCAACAGCGCAATCAGTTCCGCGGCCCTCAAGGCGATCGACGAGGGATATGAGGTCATCGGGATATTCGACGGCTTTTCGCACCTGATCGATGGACGTACCGACATGGTCCGTCCTCTGACCGCTGAAGAAGTATCCCGGATTCACGCCACAGGCGGATCGATTCTCCGCACTTCCCGCGCGAATCCCACCCGTTCGCCGGAGATGCTCGCTCGAGCCGTCGCCTCGCTGGACGCGCTCGGCATCTCGCGCCTGGTGACCATCGGTGGCGACGACACGGCTTTCGGTGCACGCGAAGTCGCGGCGGCTGCCGACGGCCGGATCCGGGTCGCGCACGTTCCGAAGACGATCGACAACGACCTTCCGTTGCCCGGCGACATGCCGACCTTCGGCTTCGAGACGGCTCGGGACCTGGGGTCGCGGATCGCCCAGAACCTGATGGAAGACTCGCGAGCGACGAGCCGCTGGTTCTTCGTGACCGTCATGGGCAGAAAGGCGGGCCACCTGGCCCTCGGGATCGGGAAGTCGGCGGGGGCCACGGTGACTGTAATCCCCGAGGAATTCACGACCGAGCCGATCACGGTGGATCGTGTCTGCACGATCCTGGAAGGCGCGATTCTCAAGCGGCGCGTCATGGGCCGGGCCGATGGACTGATCGTCCTGGCCGAGGGGCTCGGCGAAAAGATGGACCCGGAAGAGCTGGCCCGGTTGCCGGGCGTGGAGGTCGAGTACGACTCGTACGGTCACCTGCGCCTCGCCGAGATTCCGCTCGAGACGATATTGCGCCGCGAAGTGCAGCGGAGGTTCGCAGCACGCGGTGAGAGCGTCCCGATCACCGACCTGCGGGTGGGCTACGAGCTGCGCTGCGCTCCTCCGGTGCCTTTCGACGTCGACTACACTCGAACCCTGGGATACGGCGCCGCACGATTCCTGCTTGCCGACGAGGTCAGTGAGCCACTGACCCTGGGGGGCATCGTGACCCTCTCGCATTCAGGGCATCTCAGCGTCCGTCCGTTCGAGGAGTTCCGCGATCCCGATACCGGACGCACCGCGGTGCGGCTGGTGGAGATCGACTCCGAGGACTACCGGGTCGCCAGGCAGTACATGCTCCGACTCGAAGCCCGAGACCTCGAGGACCCGGAGATGCTCGAGCGGCTGGCCCGGGAGGCGAAAATGGAACCCGCGGAATTCGTGGAACGGTTCTCCGGCGCGGTCAACGGCTACTCGAACGGATCGTGATGGCGTCCCGGCCTGCCGGGAGAACCGGATTCCGCACGGTCGTATTCGACCTGGATGGGACGCTGATCGACAGCGAGGATCTGATCCTCGCTTCGTTCCGACACACGATGCGGAGTCACCTCGGTACGGCCCCGCCCGACGAGTCGTGGCGGCGCACGATCGGCCGGCCGCTCGCCGTGCAGGTTCGAGACTTCGCCCGCAGCGATGCGGAGGCCGAGGCGATGATCCGGACCTACACCGATCACAACCTCTCGGAGCATGACCGGCTCGTGCGTCCGTTCGAGGGAATTCGGGAAGCGCTCGAGGAACTGCGCCGACGCGGACGGACGCTGGCGATCGCCACGAGCAAGCGCCGCGTGGCCACACGGATGGGACTTTCGGCCTGTGGCCTGCCGGAAGACTGGTTCGCCTCGATCGTCACAGCCGACGATGTGACTCGCTACAAGCCCGATCCCGAGCCTGTCCTGCGAGCCCTGTCCGAGTCGGGTGAGGAGCGGACGGAACGGGTCGTGTACGTGGGCGACAGCGTCCACGACATGCGCTCGGGCCGCGCGGCCGGCGTCCGCACGGCCGCCGTTCTCTGGGGCCCGAACGACCGGGCGGTGCTCTCCCCCGAGTCGCCCGATCTGTGGATCGAACGGCCGGGGGAGATACCGGAGCTGCTCGGCGCAGGCTGACGCACCGGCGCCGGATCGCCGGCTCAGGACCCGGAGTTGTCGGCCACTGCTCTACTTCCCGTCGGCCTGCGCCTCTCCCTGCTGCCCCTCGATGGGTCGCAGAGCGACATCCATGGCATCATCAAGGGTCTCGGCGAGGTGGAAGTCGAGAGTCTCGCGCGTTTCCTGCGGAAGGTCGTCCAGGTCTCCCTCGTTGTCCTTCGGCAGAATGATGTGCTGGATACCCGCCCTCTGGGCCCCGAGCACCTTCTCCTTCACGCCACCGATCGCCAGGACCCTCCCGGAAAGGGTGAGCTCACCGGTCATGGCCACATCCGCCCGCACCAGACGTTCGCTGAGTGCAGAGATCATCGCGATCGACATGGCGACGCCGGCCGAGGGGCCTTCCTTCGGTACGGCGCCCGCGGGCACGTGAATGTGAATCTCGTGATCCTTGAGCTTCTCCTCCGGGATGCCCAGTGCTTCCGCGTTGGTGCGGGCGTATGTCAGACCCGCCCGGGCGCTTTCCTTCATCACGTCGCCGAGCTGCCCGGTCAGAACCAGTCCGTCACGTCCGGGCATGACGCTGCACTCGACGAGCATGATGTCGCCGCCGAACGGTGTGTAGTACATGCCGGTCGCGACGCCGACCGTGTCCTCCTCGAGCTTCTTCGCCGGGTGCACCTTCGGTTGCCCGATCAGGTCGCGCAGGTCGTCCGCTCCCACGCTGACCGTATCGGCCTCGCCTGAAGCGATTCGCCTGGCGCTCTTCCGGGCGATCGAACCGAGCTCTCGTTCCAGATTTCGAACCCCTGCCTCCCGCGTGTAGCTGGAGATGATCTCCCGGATGGCATCGTCGTCCACTTCCAGCTGGTCGTCACGAAGCCCGTTGAGCTCTTCCTGCCGGGGGAGGAGATATCGCTTCGCGATCTCGAGCTTCTCGTTCTCGGTGTAGCCGGCGAACTCGATCGCCTCCATGCGGTCCTTGAGCGGTCCGGGGATCTGGTGCGGGAAGTTCGCGGTCGCGATGAACATGACGTCCGAGAGGTCGAAGGGAATCCCGAGATAGTGGTCCACGAACGCCTCGTTCTGAGCCGGGTCGAGCACTTCCATCAACGCCGCAGACGGGTCACCCTGGAAGGAGACCCCGAGCTTGTCGACCTCATCCAGGAGAAACACGGGGTTCTTGCTGCCCGCGCGCTTCAGTCCTTCGATGATCCTTCCCGGCAGAGCCCCCACGTAGGTCCGTCTGTGGCCGCGGATGTCGGCCTCGTCTCGTGCCCCTCCGAGGGAAACCCGCACGTACTTGCGACCCATCGCGTCGGCGATCGACTTGGCGATGGACGTCTTGCCGACTCCGGGAGGCCCGACGAAGAGAATCGTCGACCCGGTCCGATCGTCGGGCTGGCCCTTCAGAGCGGGATCGGTCGAGTCGCCGTCCCCGTCGGATTCACCCTCCGGTGAGGAGTCGCTCTTGCCGCTCGCGGCGGCCTCACGCTCGGCCGCCCGATCGCTCTGCAGTTTGCGCACCGCCAGGAAGTCGAGAACCCGATCCTTCACGTCCTTCAGTCCGTAGTGATCCCTTTCCAGGATCTCTTCGGCGAGCTCCAGATCGAAACGATCTTCGGTAGTCTCGTCCCATGGGAGGTCTGCCACGGTCTCCAGGAACGTCCGGATGACCTGCGACTCCGCGGCCTCTCGAGGAATCCGTTCCAGCCGCCGCAACTCTCGATCGACCTCGGCGCGGGCTTCCTCCGGGAGGTCGAGAGCGTCGAGCCGTTCCTTCAGCTCCTCGATGTCCTCGGAATCTCCATCGTCGCCCAGCTCGGACTGGATCGCCTTCATCTGTTCCCGCAGGAAGATCTCCCGCTGCCGCTCTCCGAGTTCTTCCTGGACCTTGCTGCGGATCTGGGCCTGTGCCTCGAGCAGTCCGATCTGTCGCTGAAGGTGGAGCAACAGTTTTCTGAGCCGCTCCTCGACCGACAACGTCTCCAGCAGTTCCTGCTTCTCCTCCGTCTCCAATTCCGTGTAGAAGGCGATGAGGTCGGTCATCTCTCCGGGGCTCGTCACGCTGCCCAGGAGGTGGTCCACGATCTCCTTGGGGACGCCACGAAGGCGACTCAGCTGAGCCGCACGCTCCTGGACCTCCTTGTAGAGTGCGGCAAAGGCTGCGTCGTCGGGATCTATCGGCTGCAGCGGATCGAGCCTTCGAACGACGGCCTCCAGGTAGCCGTCCTTCTCATGGATCTCGAGCATCGATCCCCGACCGACGCCCTGCACGACCAGCTGAATGCCGCCCGGCACCTTCTGAACCTGTGCGATCCGGACGATCGTCCCCACCTCGTGCAGAGACTCCGGTGTCGGCTCCTCGGTCGCGGCGTCCTTCTGCGCGACCGCGAAGAGGAGGCGATCGCCCTCCATCGCACTTTCGATCGCAGCCACGGTCTTGTCGCGCCCGGCGGCGATGGGCGCCGCCACCGAGGGGAATACCACGGTCCCTCGCAGCGGGAGCACCGGGAGCCGAAGTCGGCCCGGAAGGTCCTTTCCATCGCCGCTCTGTGGTTGCTCCTCGTTCTCCGGGTCCCAGGCGATCTCCACGTCGTCGGATTCGACGAGAACATGCTTGCCTTGCTGGAGGTACAGGACCGGGGGAGTATTGTATCGGTCGATCATGTTCGATTCCGTTCTCTTCTCGAGTCTGGGGACCGGAAGTCCGGTCGGCTCGCAGCCACGCTCCACCGAAGGAACGTCGCCCGTGCGTAGCTCTGGTTCTGACTGCACGTGCAGGATACAGGCCGTCCTGATCGGCTTGGAAGGCGCCATTTCACGCCGTTCTGGCACGATTCGAGAGGGCGCCGCCGGATCGGTGCGCCGTATCGGCAGGCGGATCGCGGAATCGGCCTCGATCGCCGGAATCGTGGCACTGGCCGGCTGTTTCCCCTCCCCAGTGGATACCGCTCCGACCCTCGCGAGTTCGGATCCATTCGTCCGGGCTCCCTATGTCCAGAACGTCGCGGCCGATGCAGGCACGATCATCTGGATGACACGCGAAGGCTCACGAGACTCGCTCCGGTACCGTACTGTCGAGGCCACCAGCGAGGGAACGGAGTCCAGGGGCGATTCGGCCCGATGGCACTGGGCTGCCACCGAAGACCGGGGGCGAGGTGTTCGCGCGGCACGGATTACGGATCTTCTCGCCGGGACGAGGATCGAGTACGAGGTGTTCGCGGATGGAATCTCGTCGGATATCCACGAATTCCGATCTGCTCCCCCGCCGGGCCTGACCGGACCGGTTCGGGTCCTGCTGTTCGGCGATTCGGGTTGGGGATCGGAGGGGCAGATCGACCTGGCGCGGCGGATGGAGCGGCTGGAGTGGGACCTCTCGATCCACGTCGGTGACATTGCTTACAACGATGGATCGGAGACCGACTTCACCGACCGTCACTTTCGTGTGTATCGACGCATGCTGGCAGGCCAGCCCTTCTTTCCGTCGGTGGGCAATCACGACGTGCGCGCCGACGCGGGCGCTTCGTACGACCGGGCATTCGACTGGCCGGGTCGGGACTCGGGCCGGCGCTACTATGCTTTCCGCTGGGGCACGGTACTCTTTCTGGCACTCGACACGAGCAGTCGGACGGCGGATGTCGAGGGTCTCTGGACCGGCACCGGTCCGCAGTACGCCTGGCTCGAGGAACGGCTGCGGTCGGCGAGCGCAGACCCGACGGTGGAATGGACCATCGTATTCGGGCACCACCCGCCGTACAGCCACGCGGTTGGAATCAGCGGACACGGTCAGAATCGGGATCTCCGACGGAATCTCACGCCTCTCTTCGACCGATACGGGGTCGATCTCGTGGCGTCGGGCCACGACCACCACTACGAGAGATTCCACGCGGTCCGGGAGGGAAGACCGGTTCCGGACGGGTGCGGACCCGTCTACATCGTCCAGGGAGCCGGGGGCGCCTCGCGGTACGCCCGCGACGTGGACAGCTCCCAGTTCACCGCATTCGCTTCACGCGCCTATTCCTTCACGGAATTGACCGTCGACGGAGACAGGCTGCGTGGACGCACGATCGGGACGGATGGCGCTGCAATCGACGAATTCGTGATCCGGCCGTACTCGGGACCGGGCGGCTCCGGTTGCGAAGACTGAACCCTGTCCGGGCGAGCCTCTCGATTCGGCCGCGGCAGCGTGCGAAGGGCCTGCTGGCGGCGGGACTGATCGCGCTGGCCGTTTGCCCAGCCGGGGCCGCGGCGCAGGAGACGGAGGCGTCCGACCGTTCCCGGAGTCAGGATTCCGTCACCACGGCGGATTCCATCCGGGCCTCGTTCGATCGCCCCGCGGCCGAGCCGCCGACCGACTGGGTGGATGTCGTTGAGTTTCCCCTCAAGGTGGTGGCCTTTCCCTTCAAGCTCGTGCTGGTGGACCTTCCCGCCTGGATTGCCGGACAGGTCCTGGTGCCGCGTGCGCCGAGCGGGCTCGTGCGGGCCTACAGGTCGATGGAAAACTGGGGATTCCGTCCGACGATCCGCACCTCGATCGGACCTCGCAGCGCGGCGGCGATCGAGGGACAGCTGTTCCGATACGATCCCCTCTACCTGCACTCCGCCATCTCCCGCCGCGGGTCGCAGAGACACAGAGTCGGTGTGCTGGCAGCGGATCCGCGCCACTCGTTCGTGGCCGAGGCGAGATGGCAGCGGGACGCGCAGCTCACTTTCTATGGCATCGGTCCCGACAGCGACCCCGACCGCGGCCTGTACAGCCGGGACTACTGGGACCTCCGGGCCCGGGGTACGACCCGGCTAAGCCGGCGCACGGGCCTCGACGTCGGCATTGGATTCGAGAGCAACCAGATCGATGAGCCGGTGTGGTCGAACGACGCATCGATATGGGACGAATTCGACACGTCGGAGCTGTATGGAGCGAACGACGAGACTCGATACGTTCGCATCGACGGCGGCGTGACGCTCGACCTGACCGCGCGCCGCGAGTTTCAGGACACGGGCGCCTGGCTTCGCCTCCAGGGGGTCGCCTGGCGCGGTGTCGCCGACACTCCATCCGACTTTCACGCGATCACGGCGATCGCGCAGGGATACGTGCCGATCAACCGTCGCCAGCAGCTCGCCCTGCGCGGCGTCACGCGAATTGCCCGGTCCGACGGAGGCGAAGGGGTCCCGTTCTTCCACCTCAGCCGCCTCGGAGGCAGCCGAACCGCGATCGGCTACTCGACCTCCCGGTTCACGGACAACGACATGATTTCGCTCGTCGCCGAGTGGAGGTACGAGGTCTGGCGCGATATCCACGACATCATCCGATCCGAGTTCTTTCTCTACTTCGGAGAAGGTACGGTACAGAACCGCCTCGATGACGTGTCATCCGGTGACTGGCAGGCGTCATACGGAATCGGTGCCCGGATGGTGATGAAGGAGCGCCTTCTCGGCGTCGCGTTCCTCGGGTTCAGCGACGAGGACGTCCAGGTGGGGATTCGCGGAGACTGGCCGCTGTGACGACGAGATCCGAGGCGTCGCGACCGGGCGGCGATTCCGGCAGGGGCTGGCCGGATTGGCGGATCGGACTGCTGGCTTGCGTCGTCGGTGGTTGTGCCGCCCCGGTACCACCCTCGCTCCGGCCGGAGCCGATCGCCTGGGCCGATACCCTGCCGATTCCCGAGCCGGCAGCTCGGGATCCGCTCGAGGTTCCGAAGATCATGAACGACGCCATGGCCGGGGAGGTCTCGCGGGTGATCACGATCCGCAACCTGGCCGGCGAACAGCACGAAGCGTTGAACGTCACGCGCTTCGACGACGTCGTTCCCTCTGCCTGGTTCGAGCACCGAAATGCGGCATATCCACTGACGCCGGCACAGGTGGAGGTCGGACCTACGGCAGGAAGCGGACCGGACACCACGGGTGCACTGGAGATCATCTCGGCCAAGGTCCAGGGCGTATCGCCCGGGTTCAACATCCGCGACGCACGAGGCGACCGGTACGTCGTGAAGTTCGATCCCAGGGGTTTCCTCCACATGAGCAGCGCGGCAGGGGTGATCTCGAATCGCCTTCTTCATGCGGCGGGATACCATGTACCCGAGGACTTCGTATTCGTGTTCTCGAAATCGAAGCTCGCGGTCGCCGAGGGCGCCACGATACGGGGAGAAGACTTCGAGGACCGTCCGTTGACCCTGGATGTGGCCTTCGACGTCCTGTCGATGACCGACACGCTGCCCGACGGGCGCTACCTGGCGGTCACCTCGAAGTTCGTGCCCGGTCCGCCCAAGGGCCCGTTCTTCTTCGACGGAGTCCGCGAGGATGATCCGAACGACTGGTATCACCACGAGCACCGGCGCGAGTTGCGAGGCCTGTACGTAGTCTCTTCGTGGATCAACCACGTGGACATGCGCTGGATGAACACGATGGACGCGTACGTGCCGCCGGGCTACCTGAAGCACTACCTGATCGACTTCGCCGCCAGCCTGGGATCCGGGACCACCCGGCCTCACGAGCCGCGTGAGGGCACCGAGTACAACGTGGACCTCTGGCCGTCGCTGGGACGCGTGTTCAGCCTCGGGTTCTATCGCGTCGGCTGGGAGGGTCAGGAGTGGGAGGTGATCGACCCGACGATCGGATGGCTCGAGGCCGAAGAGTTCGACCCGGAGGGCTGGAAGCCGAACTGGCCCAATCGGGCGTTCCAGCTCGCGACGGCTCGCGACGGATACTGGGGCGCCAAGCTGGTGGCTTCGTTCACGGACGAACAGATTCGTGCAGCGGTGAGAGCAGGTCGGTTGCCGACGGATCGTGCGGCGGACACGCTGGCAAAGATTCTGATGATTCGTCGCGACCGGGTCGTGGACCACTGGTACCGCGAAGTCTCGCCGCTCGAGAACTTCTCGGTCGTGTCGGACACCGCGAACGGGGACGACGAAGCGGTGTCACCCGTGATCATCGAGTTCGAGGACCTCGGGCAACGGATGGGCCTCTGGAGATCGGATGAGATCGTCTACCGCTGGAGGCTGGAGCATGAGGCGCTGCGCCGCGACTGGCGCGGCCGTGACGCAGTCGGCGCAGGAGAGGGCGAGCCGCGCATTGTCCTGACGGCTGGGGATCGGGATCCCGGCAGGCGACCGTCGGAATTCGATCCGACGGGCCCGGATGCGATAGCGAAACTGGAGATCGAGGTGGAGCACCTGACGGGTGGAGAACGGCAACCGGCGGTCACCGTCTGGTTGGAGTGGGATTCATCGTCGCGGCGTTATCGTGTCGCGGGCGTGGAGCACTGACGCCATGCCCGCCAGACTGGCCCGACACCGTGTGGACATTCCCGATGCGTTCGATCACGTTGCCCATCGCTACGATCTGCTGACGGGTCTGAATCCGGGGTACCGCCGCCACCTGTGCCTGAGCGCCGGGCGGCTGGAGCTCGGTCCCGGATCCCGCGTGCTGGACCTCTGTTGCGGCACGGGTCTTTCCACGCAGGCGATTGCATCGGAGATCCCCGATGCCGAGATCGTGGCACTCGACGCGTCCGCGGGCATGCTGGGCATCGCTCGTCGCAAGCGGACCGTACCGCGCGTCCAATTCGTTCTCGGCGACGCGATGGCCCCGGAAGAAGCGGGGATTCGGGGTCCGTTCGACGGCATCCTGATGGCGTATGGCATCCGGAACGTACCGGACCCGGACGCCTGCCTCGCCAGACTGTACCGGCTCCTGCGCCCCGGAGGCGCGATCTGCTTCCACGAATACTCGGTGGCCGACTCCCTGTGGAGCCGGATCGTCTGGAATGCCGTGAGCCTGGGGGTGGTGATCCCCAGCGGCCTGCTGTTTTCGGGTTCGGCCCGCATCTACCGATACCTCCGCCGAAGCGTGAACGAATTCGATGGAGTCCAGGCATTCGAACGGCGCCTTTCCCGCGCCGGATTCGAAGCTGTCCGCACCGAACCGATGGACGGGTGGCAACGCGGCATCGTGCATTCCTTCCTGGCGCGCAGGCCCGAATGAGCGGCGGCAGGCCCGTGACGCTCTGGTCCGGGGCTCTGCGGGACGCTCCTCCGGGCCTGACGGCGATCGTATGCGGCGGCGGTCTCGCAGGTCTCGCGGCAGCCACGGTGCTCGCGGAGCGGGGCGTGCCGGTGACGGTCCTGGAGGCAGAGGACGAGCTCGGTGGCCGGCTGCGTACCTGGCCCGTGACGCTTCCCGATGGGAGCGTGCTCGGAATGGAACGTGGCTTCCACGCCTTCTTCCGGCAGTACTACAACCTCCGGGCTCTACTTCGCCGCACCGATCCGGAACTCTCACGCCTGATACCTCTGACGGATTACCCGGTGCTCGGACCCGGTGGGCTCGTACAGTCATTCGAGAACCTCCCCACCCGGGCTCCTGCGAATTTCCTGGCCATCGTGCGCAGGGCAGAGACGTTTCGCTGGCGCGATCTGCTTCGCGTGAACGGCCGGGCGGCGCTCGAGATGCTCCGTTACCAGCCCGAGCGGACATACGCCCGATTCGATGGGCGCACGGCTCGTGAATACCTGGATTCGCTGAACTTCCCGCCGGCTGCCCGACGCATGCTGTTCGACGTCTTCTCGCACTCGTTCTTCAATCCCGAGGAGGAGATGTCGGCGGCCGACCTGCTGATGATGTTCCACTACTACTTCCTCGCGAACGAGGAAGGACTCGTATTCGATGTGCTGGACGACACCTTCGAGCGCGCCCTTCTGACGCCGCTGCGCGACTACCTCGAAGCGCGCGGCGTGAGCTTCGAGCTCGGTCGGCGGGTTACGGCGTTGTCTCGTGCAGCAGGGACGTCCGATGACGGACGGCACGAGGGCACTGCGGGCAAGCGCTGGCGGGTATCTCACGAAGCCGTGGACGGGGCGGGTGCGACCCGGCAGCTGGATGCGGACCTCGTCGTCCTCGGGCTCAACGTTTCTGCGCTGCGCACGCTGGTCGCCGCCTCCCCTGCGGTCGGAGATTCGGCGTGGCGCGCGCGAGTCGATTCCCTGCGCGAAACCCGACCGTTCGCGGTCTGGCGAATGTGGCTGGACCGCCCGACTGCGGAGGGTCGAGCCGCATTCGTGGGAACGGCGGGATTCCCCCTGCTCGACAACATTTCGCTCTACCACCTGTTCGAGGCGGAGAGCAGGGAATGGGCTGCCCGCACCGGAGGAAGCGTCGTCGAGCTGCACGCCTATGGCATGCCGGAGCAATCGACGGAAACCGAGATCCGAAGCGCGATGCTCGAGGGCCTCCATGAACTGATCCCCGAAACTCGAGACGCCGGTCTCGTGCACGAGGAGTTCTTCGTCGAGCGCGACTGCCCTGCCTTTCCCCCGTCGGGACACGCGCAGCGCCCCGGCGTGGAAACGCCGGAGCCAGGACTCGCACTGGCCGGTGACTTCGTGCGGATGGAGTTTCCCACGGCACTGATGGAACGTGCCGCAGCGTCGGGATTCCTCGCAGCCAACCTCCTCCTTCGGCCGTACGACGTAATCCCCGAGCCTCTCCGTTCGGTTGCACCGAAGGGTCCGCTCGCCTGAGTGGCCAGGGCGAAGTTCCCGCCCTGCTACAGCGCCTGCTGAAACAGCACCATCGCTACCATGGCGATGCTGACGAGCAGCGCGATCACGGATCGGCGGCCGGTCTCGAAGGCATCCGGCAGCAGCTCCACGAGAACCATGAATACCATGGCGCCCGCCGCGAAGCCGATCCCGTACGGCAGGACCGACTGGAAGGACTCCACGAACAGGTAGGAGGGTACGGCGAGAAGCGGTTGCGGCAGCGAGGAGACGATGCTCCAGCCTGCACAGGCCGCCAGGCTCGCCCCCCGTGGCCGGAGCACGGCGCTGATCGCCAGGCCCTCGGGAATGTTGTGCACGGCGATCGCGGCGGTGATGACGATCGCCAGTGTGGTGCCTCCAGCGAAAGCGGTGCCGATCGCGACTCCCTCGGCGACAGAGTGCACCGTCATCACGAGGACGATCAGCGCCATCTTGCGGGCGTCCTCGCCGCGGATCGCCCCGAACTGGAGGTCGTGATCGCCGAGCAGTCGGCCGGCGGCGAGCACGAACAGCACACCGAGATTCGCCCCCACGAGCGTCGCCACCCGTCCGAATTCAGCTCCCTCGGAGAGGAGGCCGAAGCTCGCCCCGAGCATCAGGCCCGAAGCGAGCGCGTTGGCATACGCGAGCGCTCGCGGCGATATGGCGCGGACGAACGCGAACGGGACAGCACCGAGACCGGTGGCCAGTGCGGTCAGCAGGCCGTAGAGGAAGACCTGAAGGAGGGGCGGCAGGGAGTTCACCCGGCCAGTCCCCCGAGCAGAACCACGAATCCCGTGGCGACCGACGTTACGAGGCCGATGCTCACCGGGCCGGCCCGATCATAGGCCTCGGGTAGCAGTTCCGAGAGAACCAGGTAGGTAAGTCCTCCTGCGGCGAAACCGAGTGCCCACGGCAGCAGACCGGGGATCGCGGGCACGACGGCGAATGCCACGACCGCGAACAGGACCTGTCCGACGTTCGCCGCCACGGCCAGGCCCGCCGTCCGGCTGACCCCGAGCCCCGCCGACCGGAGTACCGACCCCAGGACCGCCGCCTCGGGGATGTTGTGGACCGCCAGCGCGAGGGCGACGAGGATTCCGAACGGCAGGCTCTCCAACATGGCCAGTCCGATGGCCAGGCCTTCCATGGCTCCGTGCAGCCCGCCCACGAAGAGAATTCGATACCCGTACAGCGGATCGACGTCCTCGAGTCGATTCAGGTCCACATCCCCCACTCCCGAAGCCAGGTGAGAGAGATAGGCGTAGCCGATCCCGAGAAGCCCTCCAATCGCAGCTCGAACGGGATGGCCGACGAGCGCGGTCTCGGCGAGGAGATACGCGGTACCCAGCATGAATCCCGCGGCGAGAGAGTTGGCCCAACCTATCCAGGCGGAGGGAACGGCCTGCCGGGTTCGTAGCGGCAGGACGCCGATCGGCGCCATGAACGCCGAGAGCGTGGAGAACGCGAGCACGACCAGGATCGGCTCCATGTGCAACAAGCTATCCGGCGGGAAGGGATCGTGGGAGCGAACGTGTCACGGAGTGGCCGAGTCCGGGTCGTGCAGGGCGGAAGCGAGACGACGTCCCGGCCGACGGATTCGACGGCCGGGACGCAGGGATGTCGCAGACAGCGAGCAGGCTCAGCCGCCGGGAGGGAACTCCTCCATGATCTTGGCAACCGCTTCGTTGATGTTCTTCTGGCGTTCCTCGGGGGACTGCTCGCCTTCGGACAGAGTCTTGGTGCCGACCCCCTGCCAGACCATCTTCTGCGAGTCGGTGTCGAACAGACCGATGATCAACGAGCCATCCGTGTAGTTCTGCGAGTACGTGGTGCTCGAGCCGCCGCCCCAGCCTCCGTAGCCATAGCCGCCGTAGTATCCGCCGGGCCATCCGGAACTGACGGTTTGCAGGGTGGTCCGGTCCTGCGTCGTGACCTGGAATCCCACGCCCAGGTCCGCGTCTCGCCCGGACGTCGCCTTGCGCAGTCCTTTCGCATTCAGATTCGCCTCTATGGCAGCCTGGATTCGGGAGTCCACGAGGTTTCCGTATCCGCTGGTGTACGCTCCGTCGACCCATGCGTACGTCTGATAGGAGCTGAAATTGGCCGTGGGATCCCAGTCCGAGTGCGTGTCGATTCCGCTGCCGCACGCCGTCAGCGCGACTGTGGCCACGGCGCAGGCCAGGAGGTTTCTTCTCATGATCGATCCTCTTCTGTTCGGGCGAAGCTCCGATGCAACCCTGAAATCTACGAGCCCCGGCTCGAATCGCCTAGAGAATCGGGGGAACGCTGTTCTCGCTTCGTCGATTGTCGGAGCTCGTACGTCCGTTCCGCGTAGGCGGCATCCTCCACCCACAGCCGACGCTGTGCCTTGAGAATGAAGGGGCGGATCATGCCGGCGGCCTTGAGGGCCCGGCGGAACCCCTTTCGCTCCGAGGTGGCGAGCGTCGCTTCGAGGATCGCGGTACGTCCCGCTCCGAGCGGCGTGGCGTGGGTCTCGACGACGCTTCCCGCGCCCTCGCCGTCCACGATCGTCATCGTGATCGTGCGGGGGTCGGGGCAGTGGAAGGTGGCATCCACTTCGATCCCGAAACGGTCGCTCATACCATACACGACGCGAACGACCAGCCGGTCCTCCCGGATGCCGATAACCCGCAGACGTTTGAACGTATGGGGGTGATAGTGAACGCCGTGCCAGGGATCCAGCCGGTTGGCGATCACGTCGCGAGGCTCACAGCCCGCCTCCATCCGCATGACGGAGTCGAGGAACACCTCCGGACGCTCGGAGAGGATCGGTCGAGCCGTGGGATCCTCTCCTTCCTCCGGAAGCCGGACCCATGCGAGCACACCATCATCGTGCGCCTCCAGCGGGCACCATGCACCGTGTTTGCCGTCGGCCAGCTCGAGGCCGTGCCACGGGCACACGAGTCGGCCCTCTTTCACCGTGCCGTCCGACAGTCGGGCTCCCATGTGAGGGCAGGCGTCGGGCGCCACCCGCAAAGCGCCCTCCACGCGCCATGCAACGAGCTCACGTCCCGCGATCCGATACGGTCGGGGCGCGCCCGTGATCGTGGAGGAGGCGTCGATCGCGAACCAGCCGCCGGTGGGCAACGCCAGCGCACGGTCGAGATGTTCCTGGATGAGAACGGGATTCGCCTGCACCCAATCCGGTCCCCTTAGCTCGGGCGGCATGTGCTCCGGGAGATGGGAGAGTTCCTTGCCGAAGGTTCGTATGCCGTTCATTCCGTCGGTCACCTCTCGTCGTCATCGATTCCGCAATGGGCATCAGGCCGGAGCGAGTCTCCGGTTCAAGGTACATCCCGCTTTCGCGGTCCGCCCGACCCCGGGAGGACGGGGTACTGGCGCAGCGTCTCTCCAATCAGCGGAGCGGCCGGCAGTGCGGCCATGACCCTCAGGTCGTCCAGCGGCAGGCCCCCGTCGAACAGGAATCTGGCCAGCGCGTCGGGCCGGACTCGCTCGAACATCCGGAAGAAGAGCTCCGGTCCCTGCTCCGGATTCCGCGCGAGATGTGAGACGAACACCCGATCGAGAAACGCCGAGCGCCGGGAGTAGTGGCGCGGTGGTCGTGGTGGATCGCGCGAGGGATCGCGCGACCAACCCGCCAGGCACTGTGCCAGGGCTGCCGCATACCGCTGAATGGACAGGAAGGCGTACCCGGTCGACGGGCGTGCGGCTCCACCTCGCGTGCCGATGTCGAACACACGAGGGCCTTCCGGGCGCTCGATCGGCCGGGGGTCCATTGGAATCGCACCCGTTTCGGAATGGAGCACCTCGTATCGTTCCAGGTCGAATCGTTCGGCCAGATATCGTGAGATCTCTTCCTTGTATCTCTCCACGGGTCGGGGCTCAACGGAGAACCAGGTGTCCTCGACCAGAGCGGTCCTGTCATCGTAGGGAAGCAGATACATGAAGTGAATGCCGTCGTGCCTCGCCTCCACGAAATCCATGATCGTTGCGACGTCCGCCGAAAACACGGGTGCTTCTGAGCGTATCGTCTGACCATGGAAGTGCTGAAGGAAGTGTCCCGGTGCGGCGTTTGAGCCTGTCTCGCGATCGAGTCTCGCTCTGCGCGGCCGGGAATCCAGGACCAGGCTGGCGGACAGCGGTCCTTCATCCGTCATCGCCACAGCCCGATCGCTTGAGGATCTCGATTCCACCCGCTTCACCCGGGTCCCCAGCCGCAACTCGACGTTGGGGTCGGCCGCAAGCACCGCCGTGGCCTGCTCGTAGAAAGCGTCGGCGGGTAGATGCTGGTAGGCGAGTCCCGGCCAGGATCTTTCGATGTGATGCTCTCCGTTGGAGACGCTCCACGTCTGCCAGGTGTCCGATACGCAAGCCTCGAAGGGGTGCGGGATGACGTTCCAGAAGCACCAGGTCCGATCACGTTCGTACCGGGAGCGAGGCTCGATGATCAGAACCCTCAGGAAGCGAGTGAGTCCCTGCATCGAGAGGTGCACGGCGCACGACAGGCCTGCGGCTCCTCCCCCCGCGATCAGCAGGTCGGCATCGGTCCGGCTCAGCGGGGCCTCCGTATGGCGGGTCTTCCGAGCAGGCGGCGGAGCAGGCGCACTCTGAAGGACCAGGACTCACGATTCCCGGCCCCGGTCCCGAGCGCGGATTCCGCCCGGTCCAGCGCGTCCTCGGTGAGAGCCTCGTGCAACGGCGCGTAGACCAGCGGCCAGCTCAGCCTCGCGAAACCTTCCAGCCGCGCCTCGAGCAGGTGGCGGAGCGTGCATTCCTCGCCCGCCGGCAGGACCTCGAACTCGTGAAACCCCTTGAGGCCCCGGGGTGCGGTGAACCGGAAGCGGACCCGTCGTCCGGGCTCGTAGGCCTCTACCGTGTAACGAATCGGCCCGTGTCCCCCTCCGGCTCCGACGCGGAGTCCCGGAGTGAGCTGCATCGAAGGCCAGGCATCGCGGGGCCAGAGTCGATCCCGCGGGGAGGCGAGTCCGTCGATCAGGGACCCGACTTCCCGGGCGGAGACCGGAAGGATGCGCTGGTGAAGGGAGCGGACAGTCGGGGCCGATCCCCGCTCACTTGCGAGTTCGGGATTCGAATCCATTCCTACTCCAGCGCTCCGAACAGTCGCCCTTCCTGCGCCAGGATCGTCCTGCAGTCGGTTCCGGGTTCGACGGGAGCCCAACTGAACGGGTTGTGCTCGGCTTCCGTGTCGGGCACGAAGGTCGGGGTAAACGCGCGCAGGATGAAATTGCTCGCGCCGAGCTTCTTCTGCTGATTCGAGCCGATCACCGTGCCCGACATCCTGCCGTCTGCGGTGAGCCGTCCCTCCAGCGCCCGTTCGATGCGCTGAACCACGTAGACGCCTCCGTTGACGACTCCCTCGACGCGCACGGTCAGCCCCGGCTTTCCGTCACCATCGGGGTCCGTCACGCGCGGATCCTCGGAGTCCGTGGGCAGCGGATCGTTCTCCGGGTCCTCCAGTTCCGCGCCGACCACGGCTACGAAACGCGACGTACTGACCTCCCAGGGTCCCGTGCCCTCGATCGTCGCGGTTGCCTCCCAGGAGGGCAGGGCCGCTACGAACGCGGAGTCGAGAACCGTGCCCGCCGGCCCGATCTTGTCCTGTCGAACATCGCAGAATTGCGTACTCACGCGAATCTCGTCCGCTTCCCGCCGGACCGTGTGGCGCGCCAGCGCCACGGTGCGCACCCGGATTCGCCCGAGTCGCGGGCCCGGCTTCGTACTGGATGTCATGATCTGTCGACTCGCGTAGCTCCCGTCGGGAAGCGGCAGGGTGTCACGTGGTGTCGCCGGTGCGGACAAGACCAGCTGTGCAACAGACGCGGTCAGGACGAGAAGGCTGGATACCATGCATCGAGGGTATCGAAGCGACGCCCACCGTGGCAAGCACAGGCATGCGGCGAAAACGACCCCCGACCCCTATCTTCGCCGCATGAAAGAGAAACCTCATGCCTTGATCATCGGGTCGGGATTCGGCGGGTTGGCGGCGGCCGTCCGACTGGGAGCCCGGGGGTACCGGGTGACCATCCTCGAGCGCCTTGACCAGCCGGGCGGAAGAGCGCGGGTATTCCGTGAGAACGGTTTCGTGTTCGACGCGGGGCCGACCGTCATCACCGCGCCCTTCCTGCTCGAAGAGCTCTGGGAACTCTGCGGCCGGCGAATGGAGGACGAGATCGATCTTCGCCCGGTCGATCCCTTCTACCGGATCCGATTCGACGATGGATCGGAGTTCGACTACACCGGCGACGCCGACCGCATGCGCGCCGAAGTCGCTCGATTCTCTCCCGGTGACGTGGAGGGATACGACGCCTTCGTCCGGATGAGCGAGAAGATCTTCCGTGTCGGTTTCGAGGAGCTGGGTCACGTTCCGTTCTCCTCGCCGCTCGACATGGCGAAGATCGCGCCGGCTATGATCCGCCTGAAGAGCTATCGGACGGTGTACGGGCTGGTCTCCTCGTATATCCGCAACGAGAAGCTGCGGCAGGTGCTCTCCTTCCATCCGCTTCTGGTAGGAGGCAATCCGTTCACGACCACCTCGATCTATTCACTGATCGCCTACCTGGAACGGAAGTGGGGCGTACACTTTCCCATAGGTGGTACCGGTGCCCTCGTGAACGGCATTCTCGGGCTGATCGAGGGGCAGGGCGGCACGCTGCGGCTCAACGCCGACGTCGCGTCGGTCATCGTCGAAAACGGACGCGCCCGAGGAGTCCGACTCGCGAGTGGCGAGGAAATCGCCTCCGACATCGTCGTCTCCAATGCCGATGCGGCCTGGTTGTATCGGCACCTGGTTCCGGAGTCCGACCGCAGCCGGTGGACCAACCGGAAGATCGAGAGCGCCCGCTACTCCATGGGGCTGTTCGTCTGGTACTTCGGGACGGATCGACGGTATCCCGACGTCGCTCACCACACGATTCTGCTCGGTCCCCGCTATCGTGAACTGCTGGAAGACATCTTCGGCAAGAAGCACCTGGCGGACGATTTCAGTCTGTACCTGCACAGGCCGACGGTGACCGATCCAGCACTCGCCCCCGAGGGAAAAGACACCTTCTACGTCCTGTCACCGGTGCCGAATCTGGAAGGTGACGCGGACTGGACCCATCAGACGGAGCCCTACCGGGCCCGTATCGAGGCGTACCTCGAATCGACGGTGATGCCCGGCCTGTCGGACTCGATCGAGGTGTCCCGGGTCCTGCAGCCGCTCGACTTCAAGGAGCAGTTGCTGGCATTCAGAGGGGCGGCGTTCGGCATGGAGCCGGTTCTCACGCAGAGCGCATGGTTCCGACCCAACAATCGAAGCGAGGACGTGGAGGGTCTGTACCTCGTCGGTGCCGGCACCCATCCCGGGGCGGGACTGCCCGGCGTGCTCTCCACGGCCCGGGTGTTGGACCAGGTGGTCCCCGACCCGGGACGACCCGGTTGACCAAAGCCGATCGTCGTGCCTGTCGGGAAATCCTCCGACACGGCTCGAAGAGCTTCTACGCCGCATCCCTGCTGCTCCCGTCCGACGTGCGCGATGCCGCTGCCGCGCTCTATGCCTTCTGCCGGGTGGCCGACAATGCGGTCGACGAGAAGGATGGCTCGGACCCCACGGCGAGCCCCGACGTGCTGGCGGAGCTGGATCGTCGACTCGATGCGGTCTATTCCGAGGATCCGTTGTCTGGCCCCGTCGACCGGGCCTTTCGTTCGGTCGTCCGGGAGTACGCGATCCCGCGCGCCGTTCCGGCGGGCCTGCTGGAAGGCCTGCGCTGGGATGAGGAAGGGCGGCGATACGAGGAGCTCTCCGATCTGTACGGGTACGCCGTGAGAGTCGGTTCGACGGTGGGCGTGATGATGACGCTGGTAATGGGACGACGCGATGCGGAGACCCTCGCCGATGCGGCCGAGCTCGGAATGGCCATGCAGCTGACCAACATCTGCCGGGATGTCGGCGAGGACGCCCGGCGCGAAAGGCTGTACCTCCCGGCACGGCCTCTCCGCGACTCCGGAGTGCAGATCGAGGCCTGGCTGGCACGCCCGGCCCTGCGAGCAGAGATCGCGGAGTCGGTGGCCCGTCTCCTCGATGATGCCGACCGGCTGTATGCCCGCTCCTGGGAGGGCATCGCGAGGCTTCCGGCGCAGAGCCGACCGGCGATCCGGGCTGCCTCACTTCTGTATGCAGAGATCGGAAACGAAATCCGGCGCGGCGGATTCGATTCGGTCAATCGACGGGCGTGGACGACACGCCGGACGAAGCTGGCAATCCTCGCGAGGGCCGCCCTCTCGGCTCGCGTCCCCCGTTCGGCGTTTCCGGGAGCGGCCGGTGCGGTCGACGACGCGGAACTCGGGTCGGATCCCGCTCGGCAGGCGGCGTCCGAGCTGGTGCATGCAGCCTCGAACTTCCGTCCCGGTCCGGGTTAGGAGGAACGACGATGAGCGAAAACGACAATTACTATCGACGCGGTCTCGGTCTCAAGGCCGAGGTGAAGCCGGTGTTGAAGCAGGAATACGGCAGCGCCGTCATCGAAGCGATGAAGGCCTCCGACTACTGCCTTCAGGTCGGGCGTCTCACGTTCCGTCTGGCGCGCAGCCTCGGGTTCTGCTACGGCGTCGATCGTGCGGTGGAGTACGCCTACGAGACCTGCCGGAAGTTCCCCGACAAGCGGATCTTCCTGGTGGGAGAGATCATCCACAACCCGCTCGTGAACTCCCAGCTCGCCTCGATGGGTGTGACCTTTCTGTATCCCGACGGCGAGGGTGAATTCGATTTCACTCCGGTGGAGCCATCGGATGTCGTGATTCTCCCCGCATTCGGTGTCTCGATCGACGCGTTCCAGAGGTTGCGGGACATCGATTGCATTCTGATCGATACGACGTGCGGGTCGGTGCTCCACGTCTGGAAGAGGGTGGAGAGCTACGCGCGGGACGGGTTCACCTCCCTGGTGCACGGGAAGTACCGGCACGAGGAGACGCGAGCGACGAGCTCACAGGCGTTGCGGTACGAAGGGGGCAGCTTCCTGATCGTACGCGACATGGATGAAGCCCTGCTCATCTGTGACTTCATCCGCGGGGACCGGGACGCCGACGAGATCCGGGCGGCGTTTCGCGGCAAGACATCCGAGGGATTCGATCCGGATGTCCACCTGCAGCGTATCGGAGTGGCCAACCAGACGACCATGCTTGCCACCGAATCGCTGGAGATCGCCCGGGTCGTGGGTGAGGCGATTCGTGATCGATGGGGCGAGGACGAGTTCCCCGAGCGTTTCCGCAGCTTCGACACGATCTGCTCGGCGACACAGGACCGCCAGGATGCCGTGCTGGAGCTGATGCAGCACGATCCGGATCTGATGGTCGTCGTCGGGGGCTACAATTCTTCGAATACGACGAACCTCGCCCGGATCTGCGCGAAGCACGTGCCTACCTATCACATCGAGGCTGACGGCAGCATCGATCCGGAACGCGGAGTCATCTCGCATCGACGGGTCGATACCGGCGATGTGGTCGAGCAGTCGGACTGGTTGCCCGGGGAGGGCGCACTGGAGATCGGGCTCACGGCCGGCGCTTCCACGCCGGACAGCCTGATCGGACGCACGGTGCGAGCCATCCTGGAAACGCTCGGAGAGGACCCCGAAGAGGCGGTCAAAGCTTCGATTCCGGCCGTCCGCTGACGCCGGCCGCCGGGCCGGACGGCGGCGCGGCGGGCAGTGCGGTGGCGGTTCGTCAGCTCAGCCGTCGCCGAGCCTCTTTCGGGCTTCGCGAAGCTGACGTCTGACGGCTTCCCGGGAAGACCCCCCGACGGCACGCCTGCGCTGCAGGGCGACCTCCCGGTCGAACCTTGTCTGCCAGGATTCCGCGAGCCGAGGCTCGATCGATCGGACCTGCCCGGCCTCGAGTTCAGCCAGGGGTACGCCGAGTTCCTCCGCTTTCGCCACCAGTCGACCCACGATCTCGTGCGCCTCCCGGAAGGAGGTGCCGTCCTCCACGAGGCTTTCGGCCAGGTCCGACGCGAGTACCGAGGCGTCGATACCCGCGAGTGCCCGATCCCGGTGCAGCTTCATCGACGCGACCGTGCCCGCCATCACTTCCAGGACACCGGTGAGTCGATCGTGCGCGGCGAAGAGCGCGCGCTTGTCTTCCTGCAGATCCTTCTGATATCCGGAGGGAAGCCCCTTGAGTGTGGCCAGGAGGCCGGTGAGCAGCCCCAGGATCGAGCCGCCCGCAGCGCGGGCCAGTTCCGCGCCGTCCGGATTCCGCTTCTGCGGCATCAGGCTCGACCCGGTCGTCCACTCGTCGGCGAAGCGCAGCAGACCGAATTCCGCCGATGAATAGAGGACCAGATCCTCGGCCAGTCGAGACATATCGATAGCGATCATCGTCCACGCCCAGAGAAGCTCTGCCGCCCAGTCACGGCTTCCGACCGCATCGAGGGCGTTCGGGCCGGCGACCCGGAATCCCAGCCGGGCGGCCAGCCGGTGTCGATCCACCGCGATCCCCGTTCCCGCGCCGGCTGCCGCGCCGAGCGGGAGCTCACTGGCTCGCCCCACGGCGTCGGCCAGTCGACTGCGACCCCGATCCAGGGCCCAGAAATGCGAGAGCAGCCAGTTCGCCGCGCGGGTGGGTTGTGCCGGCTGCATGTGCGAATAGAGCGGGAAGGGAATCTCGCCCTCGTCTTCCGCGACCCGCAGCAGGGCGTCCTGCAGCTCCGCGACGAGCAGTGCGGAGCGGGTGGCAGCCTCGCGGGCCCACATGCGGCCGCCGGTCGCGACGACATCGTTTCGCGACCGCCCGAGACGGACCTGGCTGGCCGATTCTCCGACTTCTTCTTCGAGCCAGCGTTCGATGAGCGAGTGGATGTCCTCGTCGGCCTCGGCGCCAGGATCTTCGTCCTCGAGTCGCCGTTCTACCGCGTCGAGCCCCACCTGAAGGCGCCGCGCCTGGTTCACGTCGATCGCCTCGACCCGCGCGAGCTCGTCGACCCAGGCCCGGTCGATCTCGATCTCGAAACGACCCAACCGATGGTCGAACGGAAGCGACCTGTTCAGCCGGTCCAGGGGCGGGGCGGGGCCGATCGCGACTCTGCCACCCCACAATCGCGACCCTCGCGTCTCGGAGTCGGGCGCGTTGGCAGTCACCGCAGAACGAGGCTCCCGGCCTGCACGTCGTCCACCTGCTCCGTGAGCGGGGATGGATGGACGACAGCGGGCGCGTTCGATGTCGGGCCGGTGCTCGATCCGGGCCCGGAAACACGGTAGGGGAGTCCGAACAGTCGTATGAATCCGGTGGCGTCGGAGTGATCGTAGAGTTCGCTCGCCTCGAACGTGGCCAGCTCCTCCCGGTACAGCGCGTGGTCGCTTCGCCGGGACACGACGGAGACGGATCCGCGGCACGCCCGGAGGGAGACAGATCCCGTTACCTCTCTCTGGGTCACCTCGACGAACGCATCCAGTGCCTCACGCTCCGTGCCCCACCAGCGGCCTTCGTAGACCAGTGAAGCATACCTCCGCGCGAGATCGTCCTTGAGCTCCAGGGTGCCCCGGTCCAGCACGAGCTGTTCCAGCTCCGAATGTGCGGCGAACAGCAGGGTGCCACCGGGTGTCTCGTAGATTCCGCGGGACTTCAGTCCGACCACACGGTCCTCGATCAGGTCGATGCGCCCGATCCCGTTCCGACCTCCGATTTCGTTGAGCGCCTCGAGCAGATCCACGGGCGGCAGCTCGCGACCATCGATCGAAACCGGCGTTCCGGCCCGGAATCCGATCTCCACGACTTCACCCTCCGGGGGCGCGCTCGCCGGGTCGGACGTGATCCGAAACACGTCGGCTTCCGGCGCATTCGCCGCATCTTCCAGTGGACCGCCCTCGTGAGAACAGTGCCAGAGGTTCCGGTCGCGTGAATAGAGGCTGGTCTTTCGCGGGGGCACAGGAACGCCGCTCGCGATCGCGTATGCCTCGGCGTCCTTCCGGCCGCGGATCTCCCACTCCCGCCAGGGCGCGATCACCTCCAGGTCCGGCGCCAGCCACCCGAACGCGAGCTCGAATCGAACCTGGTCGTTTCCCTTGCCCGTGCAGCCATGCGCCAGGGCATCGCATCCCTCGACCCGGGCCGTCCTCACGATTTCCCGGGCGATCAGGGGACGGGCCATGGATGTGCCGAGAAGGTACTTGCGGCTGTACACCGCGCCCGCGCGGAGCACCGGCCAGATGAAGTCCGTGACCAGTTCGTCCCGCACGTCCACGACGTGGCAGGCCACCGCTCCGGCAGCTGCCGCCTTCGCCTCGATGCCCTCCAGTTCCTCGGGACCCTGCCCGACGTCCACCGCCACGCAGACGACCTGACAACCGTAGCGCTCGATGAGCCACGGAACTGCCACCGAAGTGTCCAGGCCGCCCGAGTATGCGAGCGCGACCTTCTCGATCGGCTTCTTCATGCGCGTCATTCCCCGCGATTGTGACTGATATGCATTAACAATGCATAAAAATGCGAAGGCCGAGACTACGGCAGGAGGGTGACCGGCGTCAAGGGAAGGCGACTCGGGCGTCCCGCGACGGCCGCGGGACGTCAGTCGTAGAGACGGGCCAGGCGACGGACGCGCTCGGCCAGCGCTTCCGCTGAATCGGCGGAGCGAAGCACGATCAGCACGGTGTCGTCGCCCGCGATGGTCCCGACGACTTCCGGCCAACCCGCGTCATCGAGGGCGGCTGCCACCGTCTGCGCGGCTCCCGTGAGCGTCTTGACGACCAGCAGGTGGCCGGACGGAAGGGCGTCGCGCATCAGGTCCGGAAGGAGGCGGCCCAGCGTGTGGGCCTCCTGAACGCTCCGGGTCCGGGGTCGGGTATAGAATACGCCTCCGTCCGCTGCCGGTCTCTTGACCAGTCCCAGGCGCCGAATATCCCTCGAGAGCGTGGACTGGCTGACCTCGATGCCGCGATCCGCGAGCCGCTGGCGCAGATGCTCCTGCGTTGAGATTGCCTCGGCGTCGATGATCGCCTCGATGGCGGCGCGGCGCGCGGCTTCAGTCTTCGGCATGACAGCCGGCACCACTCGCGGCGAGGACGCTGGGAAGGGGTCGTCGATCAGCGTGCGATCGTCCCGGCTCGTGCCAGTGACTGACCTCCGCCTCGCCCAGCCGCCAGCAGAGGGCTACAGGGCGGCCATCCAGCACCGCACGGAAGTCGATCACACCGGTGGGCTCATGCAGTATGCATCCGACCTGACGAAGCTCATCGAGGCACGCCTCCAGGCGGGCGGATGAGATGGCCACTCGCTCTCGAATCGACTCGAGATCGCCCTGATCTCCCGTCCTGCGGGCTCGAAGTCGGGTGGATCTGAGCTCGGGCAGGAGCTTCTTCAGGCGCTCGTTCTCTTCCGCGATGTCCCCGGCGATGCGACCGACGAGGGGCAGCGTGCGCGTCGCTTCTTCGGCGGTGAACATCCTCTGACTCTCGCCGTCGGTCATTCCGACTCCTCCCTCGATTCCCTGTTCGGCTGCCATCTCGGCTGCAGGTCCGGAATCTCGACTCTGACCCCACCGACCAGCGACGCCACCGAATTGTAGAGCGCCGCCGCGATCGCTCCCAGCAGCCCGGCCCCGATTCCGTAGATCAGCGGAAACACTACGACCGACCAGATGCCGAGTCGGCTGAGAACGTTCGGCTCCGTGCCGGCGGGGACATCCACGGTTGCGACGATCGCGAGGATGAGTCCGACCAGGAATCCTACGATTCCGTTCAGCGCCATGGTCACCAGGAAGACCGAGCGCAGGCTGATACGACGGATCTGAACCTGCATGTCGGGGAGAATAGCACCGGTCGTCGACCGATGCACCTCGCGCGCCGGCCCCCCGAAACCGTATCCTGTCCCGCATGAATGACAATGGAACGGAAGCAGAAACGGCCCGCCGCGGGTCCCTGCTGGATCCGGAGGCGAGCGAGAGTCTGGAAGCGGACGATCGAAAGCGTCCGGTGCCGGGCGGCGAGCCCGGTTGCCCGCTTTGCGGAACGTCCATGGTTCGCCGCGTGGAGCGACATCCTGCGCCCCGTGGCGGAAAATCGCCGTTTCGCGTCCGACTCGAGTGCCCGGCAGACGACTGCGGTGCGTGGACCGTGTACGACTGGTAGTCGGCCGGCTCAAAGTTACCGGGCGGAGTTCTCCTCCATCGCCCTCGGATCGAACTCCTTCGCCCTGAAGCGTCTTCCGGTCACATCGCGGGCATGATCCGAGGCGAGCCAGACGAATACATCGGTGACCTCGGCAGGCGTCGGCACACCCGCGGGATCCTCCTCCGGGTACGCCGCCGCCCGCATTGCCGTGCGCATCGATCCGGGATCGACGGCATTGGACCGGATGCCATACTCGGCCAGCTCACCGGCCAGCATCTCGGAGAGCGCCTCAAGCGCGTTCTTCGAGGCACAGTACGCACCCCACAAGGGCCTCCCGTGGTCTCCGACGCCCGACGAAACGTGAATCATCGACCCGCCTTGCTCTCGCAACGCTGGAATCACCGCTTTCGAGGCGAGAAAAGCGCCGTTCAGATTCACGTCGATCACCTGTCGCCAGTCCTCTTCGGGATAGGACTCGATCGCCACTCGCGGGCCCAGCACCGAGGCATTGTTCACGAAGATCTCGATCGGGCCGAACTCCGACCGTGTCTGGTCGAGCCAGTCGGCCAGGTCCGTCTCTGATGTGACGTCCGCCACCGTTCCCCGCGCTCGCCCACCTGCGGATTCGATCTCGGAAACCACGGTCGCGATCTCGCCTGCATCCCGGGCGCAGATCGAAACAGCGGCTCCCTCGGCTGCGAATCGCCGAGCGAGCGCTGCGCCCAGGCCTTTCGAGCCTCCCGTGATCATGGCGGTCTTCCCCTTCAGGTCCATCGGATCTCCTCTCGATATCCCGGCATAGACAGCCGACCTCGTTGACGCTTCACGGAGGCCGGGACAGCTTGCGCCGATGAGCGCTCACGATTCGAACCTGCCGCCCCGCATACGCGTGAAACCTCCCGGTCCACGCTCGCGGTCCCTGGCGCGGCGGCTGCGGTCCGTCGAATCCCGCAACATCACGTTCGTCTCCGACGAGTTTCCCATCTTCTGGCGGCGGGCTCGCGGCAGCAACGTATGGGATGCGGACGGAAACCGTTACGTGGACCTCTCGGCCGGGTTCGCGGTGGCAGGCGCCGGGCACGGGAATCCGAGGATCGTCAGTGCCCTTCGCGCACAGATCGCGCGCCTGCTGCACGGCATGGGCGACGTACACCCGCCGGAGATCAAGGTCCGACTGCTGGAGCGGCTCGCGAAGCTGTCTCCCTGGTCCGAATGTCGCGGCATCCTGGCGAATTCGGGCTCCGAGGCGATCGAAGCGGCGCTGAAGACGGCGCGTCTGCGCACCGGGAAGCCGGGCGTTATCGCTTTCACGGGTGCTTATCACGGGCTTACTTACGGCGCACTCGCGGTGACCGACCGGGAGCTGTTCCGGGTTCCGTTCGAAGACCAGCTGAACCCGCACGTGTTCCGGGCGCCCTATCCGCATCCGTTTCGTCCAGCGGCCGAAATCGGGGATGGTTCGGATCCAGCCACCGCCTCTCTCGCCGCCGTCGAGAGGATCCTGGCGGGTCCCGGCGGAGACAGCGTGGGCTGCGTGATCGTGGAGCCGGTGCAGGGCAGAGGTGGCGACGTCGTGCCGCCACCGGGCTTTCTCTCGGATCTGGCGAAACTCTGCCGCGACCACGAGCTGGTCCTCGTGTTCGACGAGATCTACACGGGCCTGGGCCGGACCGGCCGAATGTTCGCCTTCGAGCACGAGCACGTGGTGCCCGATCTACTCTGCATCGGCAAGGCACTCTCCGGAGCGCTGCCGATCGCCGCCTGTCTCGGGTCCGAGCAGGTGATGGAAGCCTGGCCGGACTCGACCGGAGAAGCGAAGCATACCTCGACGTTTCTCGGGAATCCGCTCGCGTGTGCCGCCGCCCTTGCCTCCCTCGGAGAGATCGAGCGGCTGGACCTTCCGACCCGTGCACGGGACCAGGGAGACTTCGTCCGGGGATTGCTCGCCTCGCTGGCCAGCCGTCAGCCCCGCATTGGCGAGGTCCGGGGACGGGGTCTGATGATCGGGATCGACCTGGTGCGGGAGCCCGGCTCGTCGGAGCCCGATCCGCACCTCGCCGAACGTCTGACTCGGTCGGCGTTGCGACAGGGCTGGATCCTGCTTCCGGGCGGGCCCTGTGGGAACGTCATATCGCTTTCACCGCCGCTTACGATCTCGCGTGAGCTGCTTCGCCGCGCGGTCGGCATCCTGGACGAGACCCTGGGCGAACTCACTGTCTGACGCCTCCGTAATCGCCCGGATTTGCCATGCGAAGCCCGGCGGGTACATTGCGGCCGCATCCGTTCGAGGTCCGACGGTGCGCCGTTACCGAGGAGACGACCTTCCGTGTCCCGATTGAACATCGAAGTAGAGGGAACGCCGAATCCGAGCGCGGCCAAGTTCGTGCTCGGACGCGGTAGTCTCGGAGAGGACAGCCGCAGCTACTTCTCGGCTGCCGCTGCCGAGCACGACCCGCTTGCAAAGCGATTGTTCGGGATCCAGGGCGTCAGGGCCCTGTTCATGGTCGACAATTTCATCACGGTGACCCGGGCGGAGGACACGGCCTGGGACGAGATAGTGGAGGAAGTGCTTTGCGCGATTCGCGAGGAGTTGGAATCATCCGTTTGACCCGAAGTGCGGGATCGACGCTCGCACTCATTCTTCTGGCGGGTCTGGCGGCCTGTGAGGGTCAGGAGAAACCGGCGGCCGAGACGACGGAGGCGCCGATGCCGACGGCCGCCGTTGTCGATCCGGGATTCGAGACCGGCTCCAGGGCCGTGGATTCACTCATTCACCCGAATGAGGTGCACCTGAAGAACCTGCGTCAGCTGACCTTCGGCGGGCAGAACGCCGAGGCGTACTGGTCGGTCGACGATGAGTGGATCATGTTCCAGGCGACGCCGCGGGGCGGCACCTGCGACCAGCAGTACATCATGCGGCCGGACGGCAGCGAGCTGCAGCTCGTCAGCACGGGCAAGGGTCGCACAACCTGCGGCTACTTCATTCCCGGCACCGACAAGATCGTCTACGGCTCGACCCACCTGGCCAGTGACGAGTGCCCGCCCGATCCGGACATGTCCCAGGGCTACGTCTGGGGCTTGTTCCCGGGATACGACGTGTTCGTGTCCGACCGGGATGGGTCGAACCTGACCCGGCTCACCGACAATCCGCGCTACGACGCCGAGCCCACCATGTCGCGCGACGGCGAGTGGATCGTGTTCACCTCGATGCGCGATGGAGATCTCGACATCTACAAGATGCGCACGGACGGCTCGGAACTCACCCGGCTCACGGACACCCCGGGCTACGACGGTGGCCCGTTCTATTCCTACGACGGCACGAAGATCATCTATCGTGCGTCCCACCCGGAAGGCGATGAGCTCGCGGAGTATGAGCGGCTGCTGGCCCAGGACATGATCCGGCCCTCGCAGCTGGACATCTGGATCATGGACGCCGATGGCGGCAACAAACGCCAGATCACCGACAACGGGGCCGCGAACTTCGGGCCCTACCTGTTTCCGTCGGGCGACCGCCTGATCTTCTC
>CBDTXM010000012.1:0-34217 GCA_965364445.1 uncultured bacterium
ACGGCATACGCCCCGAGCGCGACGATGACAGGTGCGTTCCGTGAGGGCATCCTGGGGCTCCTGGATGGCATCGAGGTCGCATTGTTCGATCCGACTCACCCGGAGGCGCGTGAAGCTGCGATTCCTCTGCTTTCCAGACTTCTTGCGAATTCGGAGGCCGTGTCGGGCGCTCTACAGAGCGGGACAATGAGGGTGGAGGATGCAGGCTACGCCGTTCAGTTGCGTCCCCCACCGGATGGATCTCAGGTGTTCTTCGACGATGGTGGCGGCCGCGTCCACCTGATCCGCGAAGCGGGTGGATTCCGCCACGGCAGGGAGGGGGATTGGCGATCGATCGACGATTGGCTTGCCCTCCTCGAGTCCGAGCCCTCGCGCTTCAGTCCGGCTGCCGCAACGCGTCCCATGCTCGAGTCGGAGTTGCTGCCCGTGGCTCGCACGGTGCTCGGGCCCGGGGAGATGGCCTATTGGGCCCAACTCGGTCCGCTGTTCGAGCAGTTGTCCGTGCCGTTTCCAGAGACCGTATCGCGAGATTCCTGGATGATCGTCGAGCCGAAGGTCCGTCGATGGCTCGATGGCATGGACGCAGATCCCTTGGAGCTCGAGGACGGTGTCGAAGCCGTCGAGCGTCGCTTCACCGAGACGAACCGGCCCGACGAGGTGGATCGGGGAATCCGCGAGTTGGAAACCTCCCTGAAGCGACGGCTCACTGAACTCGCGGACACGACGCGTTCCGTGCTTCCCGGGCTGGACGCTGCCTTCGGCAAGTCGGAAAAGGCGATCCGGGACGCCCTGACCGAGCTCGAGGGAACCATTGACCGCCGGGTGCGTGAGACACGGCGAACATCGATCGAAAGAGCCCGACGGGCGGCGGCTCTCCTCTATCCGGAGGGCCGGCGGCAGGAGCGCATCGACAGTCCCGTCTCCTTCCTCGTTCGCTACGGTCACGTGTTCGTGAGAGAGGTCTCGATCGCCAGCGGCATCGAACCCCCTCCGCCGCACGGGAGCGTATGAGGGCGTACGGGCCTGCGTTGCTGGCCTCCGGCAGGGCTCGTAGCTTGGAATCTGCTCCCGATCCGCGGTCACGCCGCGGCACAATTCCGATCGCTGACGGAGAAACCCGGTGGTCTGGGCTTTCGTAATCGTCCTCGTGCTGATGATTCCGATCCTCGCGATCGTAATCGACTCGCAGATCGGGCAGGCGCTCGCTGCCCGGATCTCGAGGTCTGTTCCCGGTAGCGAATCGGAAGTCGCGCATCGCCTGGAAGCCCTGGAGGCCGACGTCCGCTACCTGACGGAATCGATGGAGAGCCTCAGGGAGGAGTCCGAGTTCGTCCGGTCCCTGATCGAGGGCGGAGCGTCGATCTCGCTGGGCCCCGGCGAGCCGGAGCCTTCCTCCGACGGCGATGCCTGACCGGCAGATCGCCAGCCGACGGGCGGCCCGAACGGCCCGTCCCGACGATCCTTCCAGGTGATCCGGCCCACGACGGGACCCGCCACGGCCGTCGGAACCGGAATCCTGATCAGCCGGGTCACCGGACTGTTCCGCGACGTGGCCGTCGCGGCGTTTCTCGGCACGCGATTCGCCGCCGACGCGTACTGGGCAGCGATCAAGATCCCCAACATCATTCGCAATCTCCTCGGCGAGGGAACGCTTTCAGCGGCGTTCGTGCCGGTCTACAGTGCGTTCCTCGCAGATTCCGGATCGGACCCTGCCGCACCTCGCCGACTGTCGCGCTCCGTGCTCGGTGTCGTGGCCGTCACGGCTCTGGCACTCTCAGCACTCGGTGTCCTCCTCGCGCCCTGGATTACGGACCTGCTGATGGTCGGTTCCGATGAACCGACCCGGGCACTGACCACCCGGCTCGTCCGTATCCTGTTTCCCATGTCGGGCGTGCTGATCATCGGCGCGTGGTTTCTTGGAGTTCTGAACAGTCACGGGCGCTTCTTTCTGCCGTTCGTCGCGCCTGCGATCTGGAATCTCACCCAGATCTCGGGACTGCTGCTGGCGGCCCGACTCGGCTCCGATCGCCTGGCCGAGGCCCTCGCGTGGTCGGCGTTGCTCGGTGCAGTCATCCAGGTGGCCGTACAGATTCCGCTGGCGCGCCGTCTATCCGGCGTCGATTCGCCGGGTTTCGAGCTTTCCTTCGAGCCGGTCCGCCGAGTCGCTCGCAACACGATCCCGGTGGTTTCGAGTCAGGGCGTCCTCCAGGTCTCATCGCTCGTCGACATCATGCTCGCGTCGCTCGCCGGACCGGGAGCCATGGCAGCGCTCGGGTACTCCCAGCGACTCGCATATCTGCCGATCAGCCTGTTCGGCATCTCCGTCGCGGCCGCGGCACTGCCGTCGATGTCGCGCGAGTCGCATTCCGTCGCGTTGCGGAATCGACTGACCGGAGGCTGGTTTCAGATCCTCTTCTTCGTGCTGCCGGCAGCGGTCGTACTCCTGCTGTTCGGAGACCTGGCCGTGGGCCTCGTCTATCAGCGACGGGAATTCGGGGCCGACAGCACGGCGCTGGTCGCCGCCGTGCTCGCCACGTACGCTCTGGGACTCGTGGCAGCCAGCTCGATCAAGCTGTTCGCAGCCGGCTTTCACGCGATGCAGGACACCACGACGCCGATGAGAATCGCCGTGGTCTCGGTCGCAGTCGCGGTGATGGTGAGCGTGACCCTGACCCTCGCCTTCCGCAGGGCGGGGCTGGGACCCTATTCGGCGATCGGTATCGCCCTGGGAAGCGCGGTTGGCTCGTGGACGAACCTCCTCCTGCTCTGGGTTCTGCTGGGCCGCAGGCTGGGTGGACTGTTTGGAGCGGAAGCCGTGCGCCGGGTGCTCCGGATCGCCCTCGCTACCGTGGCTGCCGCCGGTGCCGGCCTGTTCGTGCGCTCGCTGCTGGAGCCTCGCCTGCAGATCCCCGGTTCTGGCGGCCGCCTCATTCTTCTCTCAGCCATCCTGGCAGTCGGCGCGCTGGTATACTTCGCGATCGCCGGCACGCCGCCCGGCCGCGGATCCTCCAGGCCGAATCGCGTGATCGGTACGCAGGAGGACGACGGTGACACCACCTGACGACCTCCGCACTTCGATCGACGCACTTCCTCGGGGACCGGGCGTCTATGTCTTCCGCGACGCGCTCGGCGAGATTCTCTACGTGGGCAAGGGGAAATCACTCCGAGATCGAGTACGAAGCTACTTCCGCCGGGATGCAGCCGATTCGTTGAAGCTGGCCCGGCTGGTACCGCGGATCGCGTCCGTGGAAGGCTTCCTCACCGGCTCCGAGCCGGAAGCGCTGCTGTTGGAATCCAACCTGATCAAGGAGTACCGCCCTCGCTTCAATGTCCAGTTGCGCGATGACAAGAGCTTCCCGTACGTGAAAGTCACCGTCTCGGAGAGCTACCCACGGGTCCTGGTCACGCGCACCCTCGAGGCCGATGGATCGAGATACTTCGGTCCGTTCACGGGCGTGGGCACGATGCGCAGGGCGCTGCGACTCATCTGTCGTCGCCATCACGTTCGTACGTGCCACTTCGAGCTGCCCGCCCGGGCTCCGGATCGCCCCTGTCTCGACTATCACATCGATCGTTGCCTCGCCCCTTGCGTAGGTTTTCAGTCCCTCGAGGCCTATCGAGCCGAGATCGACAAGGTGGTGTCGATTCTCGCGGGGAATACCGGCCAGTTGAAGCGCGAACTTCGCGCGGAGATGAGGGAGGCCGCCGACTCGCTGGAGTTCGAGGTCGCCGCGGAGCTCAGGGACGTGATCCGAGGGCTCGAGATCCTCGAGAGAAGACAGACGACGGTGGACTTCCGTGGCGGCGACCGCGATGTCCTGGGCATCGCCGTCGAGAATGCCCGGGCCTGCACGATTCTTCTGCGCGTGCGGGACGGACACCTGCTGGGCCGGGAAGTCCGATTCGTGGACAACGTGGATGCGGAGACTCCCGAGGCAGTAGTGGACGCGGCCTTGAAGGGATTCTTTCTGAGGCGCGACGACATTCCCCCTCAGATTCTCGTTCCCACCGACACTCCCGACAGGCATCTCCTCGAATCCCTTCTCTCCGAGCGGCGGCAGGGAAGGGTCCGAATCCTGAAACCCGGCCGCGGGACCGGACGGCGACTGCTGGATCTCGCATCCCGGAATGCCGAGCATCTCCTGGAGGAGCGAGCCGACCCGGACTCGACCTCCGTCGTCGCTGAAGGATCGGACCATGCGTCCGATGCCGAGTCTCCGGCGGCTCGAGGCCTGGCCAGGGCTCTCGATCTGAGCACGATTCCCCGCAATCTCGTGTGCTTCGACATCTCGACACTGGGAGGCCGGGAATCGGTCGGGAGCGCGGTCTGGTTGCGGGACGGGCGCCCGCACCGGGACGAATACCGGCGCTTCCGGATCCGGGGTACAGCGGACGGAATGACCGACGACTACGCGATGATGCAGGAGGTCGTCGGACGCTACTTCCAACGCCGTGTCAGCGAAGGGCGCCCGCTGCCGGACCTCGTCATCATCGATGGCGGCCGCGGGCAGCTGGGGGCGGCGTTACAGGCCATGGAAGGAGCCGGCGCATCGGATCTTCCCGTGGTCGCACTCGCGAAACGGAGGGAAGAGCTCTATCTCCCCGGGCGGGACGCGCCACTGGTGCTGGACGGATTCGACCCGGCTCTCCACTGGCTGCAGCGCGTCCGGGACGAAGCCCACCGATTTGCCGTGGGCTACAACAGGACGCTTCGCAGAAAGCGGACGCTGAAGAGCGTTCTGGGTGATGTCCCCGGCGTGGGAGCCAGGCGTGAGGCGGATCTGCTGCGTCGGTTCGGCAGCCCGGCAGCAATCGCGCGTCTCGATATCGAGGAGCTCATGCAGGTGCCCGGCATTGGTCCAGCGACCGCGCGGCGGATCCTGGACGCACTCTCACCCCTGCCTGAAGAGGCCATGGAGCATGGCGACCGAAACTGAGACCCGGTTCCGGCTGGAGTGCGGCGATTGCGGGGCGATCTCGGAGCCGGAGCCTCGGGCTGCCCTCTGCGTGATCTGCGGGAGCCCGCAGCTGGTTCGGTATTCGACGGTATCCGAGCTTGGGCCCGATGTTGCAGACCGATGGGCCGATCGGCCGCGAGGCATGTGGAGATTCAGAGAGATACTCCCGCTGCGGCCCGGAGAGGACCCGCTCACCCTCGGGGAGGGGGACACGCCGCTCCTGCCCCTTCCCGGACTGGGAGAGGAGATGGGCGTCCGGCTGCTCATGAAGGACGAGGGCCGCAACCCGACCGGAAGCTTCAAGGATCGAGGTCTGGCGGCCGCGATGACCCGAGCCCTGCACGACGGGGTGCGCGAATTTGTGATTCCGAGCGCTGGAAATGCGGGGGCGGCGCTGGCGGCGTACGCGGCACGTGCCGGAGTGACGGCCCGGATCTACCTGCCCAACGACACGCCTCCGGGCGTCCAGGTTCGGTGCCGGGCCTTCGGCGCCGAGGTGATAGCGGTCGATGGACTGATCACGGACTGTGGAGTGCTGGCGGCGGAGGATGCTTCACGCTCCGGTGCGTTCGACCTCTCGACGCTGCGCGAGCCGTACCGGATCGAGGGTAAGAAGACGATGGCGCTCGAGATCCTGGAATCACTGGAATGGCAGCCTCCGGACGCGATCGTCTATCCCACCGGAGGGGGAACGGGTCTGATCGGTACATGGAAGGCGCTGGAGGAATTGACCGCGATCGGTCTGATCACGAGCCCCCGGACACGCCTGTATTCCGTCCAGGGGGAGGGGTGCGCCCCGATCGTCAAGGCGTGGCAGTCGGGACAATCGTCGGCAGAGCCCTGGCCGGACGCGCACACCGAGGCCTGGGGTCTGCGCGTTCCGCGCGCCCGGGGGGATCGCCTGATCCTCCGGGCCCTGAGGAACACGGATGGCGGCGCCGTGGCCGTGTCCGACGACCGGATGGACGAAGAGACCGTCAGACTTCAGCGCACCGAAGGCATTAACGCATGCATCGAAGGGGGCGCCGCACTGGCTGCGGCCGGCGCGCTTCGGGCCGCAGGCCGGATTCGTGAGGGCGAAACGGTAGTGCTGTTCAACACGGGAAACCTGCAGAACTATTGAGCGTATCATCGGGAAGGGTTGCACAGACCCGAAGAAACGTGGCAGGATAGGGGATCCATGCGACCGCGTGGGATTCGGATTCTGCGAGGCAGGCAGAAGTTGTATTTCGTAACTGAACAAGGACTTCCGTACCAATGATGAGAAACCACTTTACGTATGTCGGCGTAGTGTTCACCCTGGCGTTCCTCGCGCCCCTGGCGGTCCCCACGGCTGCGGTCGCGCAGGAGGACTGCGTCGAAGGCGGGGACGCTCACACCAGAGGCGCCGAGCTCGAGCTTACCTGGGCGAGCCGGAAGGATGACCCGCAGACGAAGCCGGAGCGCTACAATCGTGCGCTCAGCAAGCTGGCCGAGTCCTATGCGGACCCGCCGGTCGAACCGCGCACGCATCTGCTCGCCGCCCGCTCGTATCTGGGCCTCCGCGACTACGTCGGGGCCGACTCGTCACTGACGATGCTGGTTGAATCTGCGCCGCAGTGCAGCGATCAGGCGCTGGAGATGCGGTTCAACGCATGGGTTCCGCTCTACAACAGCGGCATCGAGAAGCTCGCCGCCGGTGATGAGGACGGAGCCCTCGCGGCGTTCGAGCAGGCCAACCAGATCTACACCGACTCCCGGTCGATGAACAACATCGCCTCCATCTACCAGGGTCGTGGTGAGACGAGCCGGGCGATCGAGATGTACCAGGAGGCACTGAGCTCCGGGGGAGAAGAGGAGATGGTGCGCGTCGCCAGTATCAATCTCGCCGAGCTGATGCGAGCCGAGGGGCGTGATGCCGAGGCGCTGCAGATCTACTCTGACTATTCGGCGAGTCACCCGGACGATATCCTCGGACGGCTGAATTACGCGATTGCGCTGCTCGACGCGGGATCCGACGAGGAGGCACAGGCCATTTTCGCGAGCCTGCTGGACCGGAACGATCTGAACTTCCTCCAGTGGTCGCAGGTCGGGATCGGCCTCTACCGTGCGCAGAACTTCGAGGAGGCGGCCCTGGCCTTCCACAAGGCGCACGAGCTGCAGCCACTCAACAAGGAGACCCTCGAGAACCTCGCGAACTCGTATTACCAGGCAGAGCGATACGATGAGCTCGCGCCACTCGCGGACACCCTGGTCATGCGGTATCCGTACGAGAAGGTCAATTACAACCTTCTGGCCAACGCGAGAACCGAGACGGGAGACGAGAACGGAGCGCTCGAGACCCTGGAAGCTCGTGAGGCGATGACCTTCGAGTTCCTGCGCGCCCAGCTCGGTCCGGTAGCCGAGGGAACCTACTCGATCGACGGTACGGTCATGAATACGAGCGGGACCGGTGGCAGCGAAGTCACGATTCCGGTCCACTTCCTTTCCGAGGGCGGCCAGGTTGCGGTCACCGAGCCCCTGACTCTCACGCTCCCGGCGACTGGCGAAACCTCCGGATTCCAGGTCCAGGTCCAGAGCGACACGCCGATCCTGGGCTTCCGGTACGACAAGGCGGGTTCATAAACTCCGCGGCCCGTTCATGGTGTGAGGGCGGCGACAGCGCCGGCTGGTGCTCGTCGCCGCCCACCCTCTCTTCGATTCCACCCCGCTACCGATGATCCGCGTCGCCTCCGTCCGCGGAGGGTCGATCGGAGCCGAGCTCGCCATCCGGTCCGGGACCCAGCTCCTCCGGATCAACGATCGGGAGCTTCGGGACGCTCTCGATCTGGCATTCTACGAGGCGGACGAATCCATCCAGCTCCTCACCCGGAGCCCGGACGGCGAAGAAACCCTGTTCGAGATCGAGAAGCCGGCGGACGAGTCACTGGGTCTGGTGCCGGAGCCGGACAAAGTCCGACGATGCACCAACGCCTGCCCGTTCTGCTTCGTCAAAGGCAATCCGAAGGTCGAGAGACTGCGGGCTGGACTCTACATCAAGGATGATGACTATCGGCTGTCGTTCATGTTCGGTCACTACGTCACCCTCACCAACCTGCGTGACGAGGACTGGACCCGGATCTTCGAGCAACGGCTGAGCCCGTTGTACGTCTCCGTTCACGCGACCGACCCGGAGGTCAGGCTCGCAATGCTGCGGAACCCCCGGTCCGCGGAGATCGCCGGGCACCTGGATCGGCTCGCGGAAGGGGGAATCGGGATTCACGCCCAGGTCGTGCTCTGTCCCGATCTCAATGACGGTCCCGTCCTGCAGCGGACGATCGATGACCTCTACGCCCGTGGTGACTCGATTCTCTCGCTTTCCATCGTCCCGGTCGGCCTGACCGACTACAATCAGGATCGGGGTGTCCGACCACTCACGGAATCGGAATGCCTCCGTACCATCGAAATGGTCGAACAGGCCCGCGCGCGGGCACGGCGTGAACGGGATTCGTCGTGGGCCTATGCGGCAGATGAGCTGTTTCTGAAGGCCGGACGCGAGCTCCCCGGAGCCGAGTATTTCGATGACCTCGAGCTGGTTGCCAATGGCGTAGGGGCCGTTTCGGAGCTCAGGGACCGAGCCCGGGCAGACATGAAGAAGCTGCCGAGCCTCGAGGGGACTCGGATCGTGCTGGTGACCGGAACCTCGATGGCACCGCACCTCGAAGCGATCGCCCGCGACATCGGGGAGGCTACGGGCGCCAGCGTTGAGACCGCCCGGACCGAGAATCGACTGTTCGGTCCGCTCGTGACGACAGCCGGACTCCTTGGTGGAGAGGATCACCTTCGAGCTCTCGAACCGTTCGCCGACTTCGACGTCGGCCTGATTTCGCGCACGGCGATCAACGACGATGAGCTCTTCCTCGACGATGTCACGCTCGCGGACCTGCGCGCCGCTTTTCCGGGAATGGAGATATGGCCGTCGGAGCACGTAACGGACGTTCTACGCGACATGCAGCGCTTCCGACGGTAGCGATCGTCGGGAGGCCGAACGTCGGCAAGTCCACGCTGTTCAACCGAATCGTGGGCGGTCGGATCGCCATCGTTTCGGAGCAGGAGGGCGTGACGCGCGACCGCCAGTTTGCCGAGGCCGACTGGAACGGCCGTCCGTTCCTGCTCGCCGATACGGGCGGCATTCTCGACGTGGCGGAACGTCCGCTGGATCGCCAGGTCCGCGAGCAGGTGATGGCCGCCGTGGATCACGCCGACGTCGTGCTGTTCGTGGTCGACGGCAGGTCGGGTCCTCATCCCGTGGACCATCACGTTGCCGATCTCCTGCGCAAGTCGGATCGACCGGTGGTCCTCGCTGTCAACAAGCTCGACGACCTGGCCTCCTCGTTCGAACACCACGAGTTTCACGCCCTGGGGATCGGGGATCCCATTCCGCTTTCCGCGCAGAGCGGCCGCGGCAGCGGTGACCTGCTGGATCGGATCGTGGCGGCTCTTCCCGAGCCGACGGAGGCGGAGGACGAAGCGGTGGACCTCAGGCTCGCCGTGATCGGCAAGCCGAACGTGGGGAAGTCCAGTTTCGTCAATTCGCTGCTGGGCGAGTCCCGTGTTCTGGTCCACCACGAAGCCGGAACGACGCGCGACGCCATCGATACCTGGCTCGAGTACGACGGTGAGCGGATCTGCCTGGTGGATACGGCCGGACTGCGACGGCGCTCTCGGGTGGATGACGAAATCGAATTCTACAGCCGCTTGCGGGCGACCGCCGCGATTCAGCGGGCCGACGTCTGCCTCCTGGTCGCGGATGCCCGGGCAGGACTCACCAACCAGGACTTCCGAATCGGAGAGGAAGCCTGGAAAGCAGGGTGCGGACTGGTGCTGGTGGTGAACAAGTGGGACCTGATCGAGGATCGCGGGCCGGATGTCGTGGCCGCCTTCGAAAAAGAGCTGCGCGAGCGCGCCCCGTACCTGCGCTTCGTCCCGATCATTACGATCTCCGCCCTCTCGGGCAAGCGCGTCCGGAAGGTACTCGAACTCGCCCGCACGGTTCAGAAGGAGCGGCAGAAGCGGATTCCGACGGCGGAGGTGAACCGGATTCTCGCCGCGTTGCTGGCGCGAAAGCAGCCCCCGCAGGGCCCACGGGGCGATGTGCGTATCTACTATGCCAGTCAGGTCGCCACCGAGCCCCCCGAATTCGTCCTGTTCGCCAATCGACCCCGCGACCTGCAGGAGAGCTATGTTCGCTTCCTGTCGAACGGATTCCGCAGGGCGTGGGGCTTCGAGGGATCTCCCCTCCGAATGATGCCGCGCCAGCGTCGGGCCGAGAACCCTTGAAGCGGAGTCGCCCGATGCCCTCCGGTCGTGGAACGCCATGCTGACCGGCGTTCTTCCGTGGGCGCTTCTCGCGTACCTCGTCGGTTCCATTCCGACCGCGTGGCTCGTCGGCCGAGCCTTCGGCATCGACCTGAGAGAGAAGGGGAGCGGAAACCTCGGAGGAACCAACGCGTATCGCGTGCTCGGCGCCCGAGGAGGACTGCCCGTCATCGTTGTCGATATCACGAAGGGATTCGTGCCGGCTGCCTTCTTCCCCCAGTGGGATGGATCGGGCGTGGGAGAGCTTGCCCTCGTGTACGGACTGCTCGCCATCGTGGGTCACGTCTGGCCGGTCTGGCTCAAGTTCCAGGGCGGGAAGGGAGTGGCGACGGGAGCAGGTGTGCTGATCGCGCTGGCTCCATTCGCGGCTCTGGTCGCGACGCTGGTGTGGATCGGCATGGTCGCGCTGACCCGTACAGTCTCGGTGGCCTCTCTCACGGCGGCCACGGTGGTCCCACTGGCGGCGGCCATCACCGACGAGCCGTGGTCGACGACCCTGTTCTGTGCCGGCGTCGCGGCATTCGTCTGGTGGACACATCGCAGCAACCTGGCACGCATCGCTCGCGGCGAGGAACACAAGTTCAACGCGAACCGATCGGGACCGGAGAAGGAGAACGAACCGTGAGCAGTCGACGAATCGGGGTGATTGGAGCGGGCAGCTGGGGCACGGCGCTGGCCGACTGCCTGTCGAGAAACGGACACGAAGTCCGGCTCTGGTCCCACGAGATCGAAGTGGCCGAATCCATTCGAGAACGTCGCACGAACGAAGCCTACCTTCCGGGCGTGGACCTCGACCCGAGACTCGAGGCGTCTCCGGATCTGGCCGAGGTTCTCGATCGAGCCGAAGTAGTCGTTTCGGTGAGCCCGTCGGAATTCGTCAGGTCCACCATGGAACGGGCCCGTGCCTGTCTGCCCTCCGACACCTTTCTGCTCGTCAGTGCGTCCAAGGGACTCGAGCTCGAGTCGGACCTGCGGATGAGCGAAGTTCTTCTTCAGGTCCTGGGCGGCGAGGTAGCGGAGAGCTGCGTCGTGCTCTCGGGACCGAGCTTCGCGGCCGAGCTCGCGCGTCAACGGCCGACGGCGGTCACACTGGCGTCACGAAGCGAGGAAAGTGCCATCGCCGTTCAGGAGCTGTTTCAGAACGACCACTTCCGACTCTACACGCAGAGTGATGTGATCGGAACCGAGCTGGGGGGCGCCCTCAAGAACGTCATTGCCCTGGCCGCCGGAATCAGCGACGGACTCGGTCTCGGACACAACGCGAGGGCGGCCCTGCTGACGCGGAGCCTCGCGGAGATCCGCCGACTCACGCACAGACTGGGAGGCGAGCCGGAGACGCTCGCCGGCCTCGCCGGGGTGGGCGATCTGATTCTCACGTGCACCGGCGACCTGAGCCGGAACCGGACAGTGGGGATCGAGATTGGCAAGGGACGAAAGCTCGAAGAAGTGCTGTCTGGAATGCGGTCGGTCGCCGAGGGCGTGCGGACGACGCGGGCCGCTGTGGATCTCGCAGCACGACACGGGGTGGAAATGCCCATATCGGAGGCCGTATACTCCATCCTGTACGAAGACGTGGAGCCGCGAATGGCGCTGGCGCGCCTGATGGCTCGCGAGCCGAAGCCCGAACGCTGGAGCTGAATCGAGTGGATCAGCGAATCGCGCCGAAGGAATACTACTCGATCGGTGAGGTCTGCTCCCTTACGGGGCTCAAGCCGCACGTCCTTCGGTACTGGGAGTCACAGTTTCCGGCACTGCGCCCTACGAAGAATCGGGCGGGGAACCGGGTATACCGGCGCAAGGAAATCAAGCTGGTGCACCTGCTCCAGCACCTGCTCTACAACGAGAAGTACACGATCGAAGGTGCCCGGCACAAGCTCGACCAGCTTCGTAAGGAAGGGAAGTTGTCACGCGCCGCACGGGTGGCCTGGGAGACGGAAACGGTGCGCCAGCTGCGCAGGGAAGCCGATGCCCTGGTGGAGCTGCTCGACACGTGAGCGATCCGCCGCCGCTGAACCGGCGACCCCACATTCTCTGCACAAATGACGACGGCATCCACGCTCCCGGCCTCGGTGTCCTCACCGAAGCCGCGCGCCAGCTCGGATCCGTGGTCGTCGTGGCCCCCGATCGGGAGCAGAGTGCAACGAGTCACTCCCTCACGGTCCATCGTCCGCTGCGCGTCACGCAGAGAGACGCAGACACTCACGTGGTGGACGGCACTCCCACCGACTGCGTGCTGATCGCGGTCAACAGCCTGCTCGACGTTCGGCCCGACTTCGTGTTTTCGGGCGTCAATCATGGGCCGAACATGGGAGAGGACGTGCTCTACTCGGGCACGGTCGCCGCCGCGATGGAGGGCACGATCCTTGGGATTCCCTCGGTGGCGGTCTCTCTTTCGAGCCGATCGTCGGAGAATCTCGAGGGATTCGTGGCGATTCTTGCTCGTCTGCTCCGGGGACTGCTCGAGCGCCCGGACTTTCCCGATGAGACCTTCTTCAACATCAATCTCCCGGACATTCCCGCCGACGAGGTCAAGGGTGCCCGGATCACGACGCTCGGCAGAAGGGTCTACTCGGATTCTCTGACACGTCGAGAGGACCCCTCCGGACGGGAGTACTTCTGGATCGGTGGCGGCGTCTCGAGCTGGAGCGGGAGAGATGACTCGGACTTCCTGGCCGTTCGGGCCGGTTACGTGTCTATCACGCCGCTTCACCTCGACCTCACCAACTACAAGTTGATGCAGGAGGTACAGGGTTGGCCGCTGTCGATCTGATCGCGGCGTACCGCCGATCCCGTCGCCGACTCGTCGAGCAGCTTCGCTCCGCCGGGATCGAGGACCTCGCTGTGCTCCACGCCTTCGATACCGTTCCGCGCCATCTGTTCGTGCCGGAAGCGGTCCGGCACAGGGCTTACGAGGACGTCGCGCTTCCGCTCGGGCACGGCCAGACCATCTCCCGACCTCTCTCGCATGCCCTGCACCTGCAACTCGCTCGGCTCGACGGAACCGAGCAGGTGCTGGAGATCGGAACCGGCTCCGGTTTCCAGACCGCGCTGCTGGCCCGGCTCGTGCATGAAGTCTGCTCGATCGAGGTGATTCCCGAACTCGCTTCGGAGGTGCAGGCGCGCCTCGCGAGCCTGCAGATCGACAACGTCGAACTGCGGACAGGCGATGGCAGCGCCGGGTGGCCCGAGCGCGCCCCGTTCGACGCGATTCTGGTCGGGGCCGCGGCGCCCGCCGTTCCGGTCCCGCTGCGCGAGCAGCTCGCGGAAGGCGGACGGCTGCTGATTCCCATCGGGGACGAGAATGGACAGCGCCTGCTCCTCGTCGAGCGCAGGGGCGAGGAATGGACCGAAACAGAGGTCGAGAGTGCGCGCTTCGTGCCTCTCGTTGGCGAGGAGGGCTGGTGAACGAACCGGGGCAGGGAACCGCGGCCGAGGCCGTCGAGGGGTCCACCGAGGTTGTGCTGGCGGAGGAGGGACCCCATGGCGGTCCCTTGCATCGCCTCTACCACTGGGTACTGGGATGGGCAGACAGGCCGGGCGGAACGTGGGCCCTGTTCGGCATTGCGTTCGCCGAGTCGTCCTTCTTCCCGATTCCTCCGGACGTGTTGCTGATTCCCCTCGCGCTGGGCAATGTGCGTCGGTCTCTCTGGTTCGCGTTTGTCTGCACGGCCGGCTCGGTGGCCGGCGCCGCCCTCGGCTACCTGATCGGAAGCTCCCTGTACGCCTCCATCGGTGAGCCGATCATCCAGTTCTATCATGGACAGGAGCACTACGACGAGCTCAGGGTCCTGTTCGAGGAAAACCTGATCCTGACGCTGGGGACAGCGGGATTCACGCCCATCCCGTTCAAGGTCTTCACGATCGCCGCCGGAGCGTTCGGTGTTTCCTTTCCTGCCTTCATCGCGATCTCGGCGCTGAGCAGAGGCGCCCGATTCTTCCTGGTCGCCGGCCTCATTCGTGCCTTCGGAGAGCCGATTCGCGAGTTCATCGAGAAGTATTTCAACCTGCTGACAATCGCCTTCGTGGTCCTGCTGGTGCTCGGATTCGTCGGTGTCTCGTTCATACTCTGAGCGGCGGTACGGGATACCGGTGCCGCCGCCCGCGTTGACTCGGGCCCGCACGACCGGATAGGTTCTCACCTTCGTTGCTGCTCGCGGAGGGCGGGCGCGCGCAGCGCGCCCTCTAAATGGTTGCTCAGAAAGTACTTACAGGAAACGGTTAAGCTGTCATGGCAAAGTCGATGGCCACGAAGGCCAAGAAGGAGCCGGTCAACACCGAGGATCGCGTCGTCGAAAGCGTCGTGACCGCGGCGGACTGGGCTGACCGGAATCGCCGCGTGGTCACCCTCGGCACGGTCGCGCTCGTCGCACTCCTGTTCGCCGGTTGGGCATACCTCGACTACCAGAGCAAGATTTCCGAGCGTGCGGGAGTGCGCCTGGACGAGATCAGAATGACCTCCGCGTCCGGTGCGCCGATCGAGCAGGTCCGGGCTGAGCTCAACGAATACGTCGGACAGTTCGGAGGGACGCCCTTCGGTGACGAAGCGCGCCTGTACCTCGCTCAGCTGGATCTGAGGGCAAACGACTTCGATGCCGCGATCCGGAACCTGGAGCCTGCAGCAGACCTGGCATCGGGAACCCCGGTGGCATTTCGGGCCGCCGAGGCAATCGCGGCCGCCCACGAGATGGCGGGACGCCCGGAGGAAGCGATTCAATGGCACGAACGCATCGCCCGGGAGGCCGTATTCGGCTTCCAGCGTGAGGATGCGATCGGCGAGCAGGCGAGACTCCATGCCCGAATCGGTGACCTCGAACGGTCGGAGTCGCTGTACCGACAGCTGTTGACCGAAGAAACTCCTCAGACCGAGGATCAGGCGTCGATCTGGGCAGTGCGTCTGGGCGAGGTCGAGGCACTGCAGGCGGCAGGAGGAAGCGTCCCACCGGTCCCGGAGATGCGGACGTTCGACCCGGGGGCACTGACCGCGCCCTCGACGGGCCGCCCGAGCACGGAATCGTTCGACGCGGCACCGCCCGAGGGCGAGGCCGCGGACACGGAGACGGACAACGGCGCATAATCTATATTATGTTAACTAGCGCCGGTGGTCAGGCCCGCTCCATCGGCTCTACCTCCCCCCTGTCGGGATAGCTCCGACAGGGGCCGGCGGGACGAAAGCGGCGATCGCCGCTTCCCCGGATCTCTCGAATTCTGCTACAGTCGGCCGGACAGACCCTTCATCCTCAGCACCCAGACTCGCCAGACGGCCTCCCGCACGATCGCGCCCGACATCTTGCTCTCCCCCTCGGCCCGATCGGTGAACACGATCGGAATCTCCTTGAGGCGGAAGCCTTTCTTCCAGGCGCGATAGTCCATCTCGATCTGGAAGGTGTACCCGGTGCTTCCCACCCGGTCGAAGTCGATCGCCTCCAGCACTTCGCGCCGAAAACACTTGAATCCGCTGGTCGCGTCCTTCAGTGGAAGTCCGGTGATCCAGTGTGCGTACTTGTTCGCGAACCACGACAGGAGCAGCCGGCTCATCGGCCAGTTGATGACGTTGACCCCCCTGACGTAGCGGGACCCGATCACGAGATCGAATTCCCCGGAGGCGGCATCCAGCATTTCGGGCAGGTACTTCGGATCGTGCGAGAAATCGGCGTCCATCTCGATCAGCCACTGGTATCCCCGCTTCAGTCCGATTCCGAAGCCCGTCAGATAGGCGGACCCCAGACCCTGCTTTCCTTCGCGGTGCAGGACGCTGACGCGTGGTTCCGCCGCGGCGATGCGATCGGCGATCGCACCCGTCCCGTCCGGGGAGGCATCGTCCACGACCAGGATGTCGATCCTCGGGTCGGCGTCGAGAATCAACGGTACGATGCCCTCGAGGTTGCGGGCTTCGTTATACGTGGGAAGGACGACGAGAGCTCTTCCCCGTCCTCGATCCAATTCTGCCCGATCCATCGACGCTCCTGAGTTCACCCCTCACCTCGTTCCTGGTTTCCGCTCGAATCCGGGTAGCACGAGTCCTCCGCTCCCGTGGACCGCTCGATCGTACGCGTGGTGCCCGCGAGTCCCGCCGCCAGCAACTCCGTCGAGACGGCCCACAGCCGTGCGAGCACCGCGACGGCCGCTCCGACCGAGAGTGGCACGCCGGCCGTGGCCGTCAGCAATCCCGCCATCGTTCCTTCTCGGACCACGAGCCCGCCCGGGGCGATCAGGACCAGATACCCTGCGACGTAGGACGCGGCAAATACCCCGGCCATGGTCAGTATTCCCGGCTCGGCGCCCCCACCGGCTCCACGCCACACGCACCAGAGGCCCACGCCATTCACCACCCATGCTCCGATCAGGCCGAGCGCTGCGACAACGGCCGAGGCCGCAGCCGGTGGCCGCTCGGGCGGCGTCTCTCCGAATCGCCTGGCCAGCACGCTCGTCACACGGCCGGTCAGCGACGGACGCAGCAGCAGCAGGAGGAGCAGGAGGAGGCCTGCCGTAATCGGAAGGGTCGCTCCCCCCGCAAGGAACTCCGCGCCCAGGACTGCCACGGCGACGGCCACGCCCGTTCCGAGGACGATCAACTGGAACAGCCCGGCGGCCGTCAGCGCCGAGGCACCCGCCTGCCTGCGGTCCCGCATGTAGAGCGCGAGACCCGACAACTGCCAGAGCTTCCCCGGAATGTACCGGCCGAGATTGGTCACCATCCACACCCTGATCCCGGGCCACATTCCGATGTCTCCTCCGAGAGCCCGGAACAGGCGTACCCAGATTGCGCCCATGAGAAACAGGTTCGCGGTGCCGACCAGGAGCGCCGCGACGAGCCAGCCGGGGCGCAGAGTCCAGCCGAAGTCGCGCAGATCGCCGCGCAGGGCTGACACCTCTCCGCCCTGACGTACGAGAAGAAGAACGACGAAGACGAGCGAGACGGCCACGAAAAGCCAACCGAACATCCGCTTCCTTCGCTCGCGGACCGGCAGGATCGGGCCGGGATCGGGATTCTCGCTCCCGCGCGCCACCGTCAGGCCTCTGTGATCGAGTCGCCGGGCGATCTCCGCCGCGCCACCGCGCCCGAGATCAGGACCCCGCCCCCGAGCAACAGTCCGATAGCCGAGAGCCCGAAGCCGAGGCGGAACTCCGAGGCCGAGTAATGGAACCGTACCTCATGAGAGCCCTCGGGAACCACCACACCCCGGAAGGCGACGTTGGTCCTCATGACCTCGGTCGGCTCGCCATCGACCGTAGCAAGCCACGACGGATGCCAGATCTCGCTCACGAACAGAAGCCCCTCACGCTCGGCGACTACGTCCAGCACGATCTCGTCCGGCTCGAGGCGCACGACGATCGCCGATCCCGCGCCGGCTGGCGGCGCCCGATCGGCCTCGACGATGGCGTGCGCCAGAGGATCCTCCATCTCGAGCACCCGGCGCAGTGCCGCGGCGGTGTCGCGCGTCGCTTCGATCGACCCCGGGAACCAGGCGTGGGGCGCATCGGATCGGATCTCGTAGACCACGCCCCGACCGCCCCGCTCCACCTCCGACAGAAGTGGCGTTTCGACCGCCGCATCCGTGGTCAGGTACCGGAGGTCGAGCAGGTCCCAGACCGCGGGACTCCCGAAGTTCCGGTAGGAAAGCCCTCCGCTCAAACGCTCGAACCACTCGAGTCGGAAGTTCTGGCTGCCGGTGACCGAGGGGACCCGGTAGCCCATCAACTCGTTCGGTCGATAACCGATCCGGCCCGGGACCGGGAACACCCTCTCCCCTGCCCCGAGGCTCTCGCGCATCCGCTCGATTGACGGATCGGCCGGGAAGACCTCCTCGGGACGAACCGTCTCCAGGTAGCGTGTATCGACCCTCCAGAGGTCCGCTACCAGCACGCAGGCGACGAGCGCCGCACCGGCCATCGGCAACACGTCGCCCCGGTCCGAGGACCAGGCTGCTGCGAGCACGGCGGCCGCGCCGAACACTACCATCAGGCCGTTACTGCGGAGTTGTGCCAATCCTTCGGCAGTCGGGAATCGATCGAAGCCGGCCGGGAACAACGCCGTATGCGCCCACCGGGCCAACCCTTCGGGACTGGTCAGCGCCAGCAGCCCGACGAGCAGCAGCGGTCCGAGCAAGGCCGCGAGTGCTGCCGGCGAGGGCCGGGAAACACGTTCGCTGTCCGTCGACCGGGCAGAGATCTTCTCCCAACCGATGCCCGCCAGCAGAGCCACGAACAGGGCGCCGGGCCCCAGCATCATCGAGGGCGCGCGGAAGCGGGAAATGAGGGGCACGAGCGCATACGTCAGCCTGTGAAACGGCGTTGCGGCACCGAGTGCGAAGAGGATGCAGAGCAGGGCGATCGCACTCAGCAGGCGTACTCGCGCATCGGATCGGAGCCCGGTCAGTGCGACGAGTGCGAGCGCGACGGGAACTGCGCCGAGATACTCCGTATGGAGCTTGAACGGATTCGTGCCCCAGTAGGTCTGCAGCGAACCCACCAGATCGGGAAGGAAGAGCGCAGTCAGCTCCTGCGGCGGGAGGGCCCATGAAGAGGCGAACCCGTAGCCGGATTCCCCGGTTCCGCCTCGCACCGCGATGTCGAGAATTCGCCAGGTGGGCACCAGTTGTGCGGCGCCAACCAGCGCGGCGATCAGAAATCCGAGCGCGAACAGGCCGAACAGCCGCAGGGCCCCGGACCGGCCCGCGTCGCCGCGCGCGATGCCCACGATCCTGACAAGGGCATACAGGGAGAGACAGAGCGAAGAGAAGTACATCAGCTGCACGTGAGGGGTGAAAATCTGCAGAGCGACAACGAGTCCCATGCCGGCGAACCAGCCGGCTCTGCCGGTCTGCAGCCCCTTCTCCAGCAGCGCGAATGCCAGTGGCACGAGGACCATGACGAACATCCGGCCATCGTGCCCACCGTACAGCGTCGAGAGCACCATTCCCGTGAACAGAAAGGCAAGGCCGGACGCAGCGCTCGCCTTCGGATCGAGTCGGATCGACCGGGCCGCCGCATAGGTGAAGGCGCCGCTCAGGGCGGTATGCAGGACGAACGTCCAGCCGATCGCCCGGTGCAGCGGCATGATCAGGTACAGCAGGCTCGTCGGGTAGAACACCGGGCCCGGCAACACGGCGAGATACGGGAGCCCTCCGTAGACGAACGGGTTCCACAGCGGAAACCCTCTGCCGCTGCGGATCTCCTCCACGCCGAACTGGCGAAGCTGAAACGCCTGGTCGACCATGTCCGTGCCGTACAGCATCGTCCCCGGCCCGAACACGAAGTCCCGATAGAAGAGCAGCGAGAGGAGCAGGCAGGCCCCTGAGAAAGCCAGCCATGGCGGGACACGCGGGCTCCGATCCATCGTCGGCTCAGCCATTGCCCTGCCCTGCTCCGCCCATTGACGGGATCCCCGGCTTCTCCAGCAGGAAGAACCACTGCGGAGATGCCAGGCGCAGCAGGCCTCTCCTCGCCTCTCCGCCCATACGGCCCGCCGCCGACCAGGCCCCGGTCCAGGGCCTGCCCCGGGTTCGTTCCAGAAGCTCGTCGATCGCCCGCTCCGTGATGTCGTGAACGATGAACCCGGCCGTACACATGAGATTCGTCAGGGGTCGATAGGTGAGAAACCGGATGCCGTCGTAGCTCTCCCCTCTACCGGAGATCCGAAGGTAGGCGGAAGCCGCCGGCCGAGGCAGCCAGCTGAGGAACGGGAGCCGGTAGTGCGGTTCGATCACGGCAAGACGACTCCCTGCGGTGACGTAAGCGCTGCCACCCGGGGCAAGCACACGGAAGGCTTCCCGAAACAGCAGGTCCGGACGTGAGACATGCTCGTAAAGGTGATTCATGATCACGAAGTCCAGGGCCCCATCCCGGAGTGGCAGTCGCTCGACATCCGCCCCGACCATGCGCTCCGGGTTCTCGACGAACGAGACATCGATTTCGAATCCATACAGCGGTTTCTCCATCCTCATCTCGAGTGCGGCCCGCATGATCCCGGTCCCCGCACCCAGGTCGGCCGGCCGCTGCGCCCGGAGCAGCCGATCACCGCACAGGTGCCAGATCACCTCCGCCTTCGCTACCCGAGCACGCCGGTAGGCCTCCGACGTTACGAGCTCTCCGTAACGGTCCGCGGTCGCATGCTCACGCACCACTGCGCCGCTCCATGGCCACCCGGTACACGCGAAGGGTCTCCTCGACTACCCGGTCCCAGCCGAACTGCCGTCGGGCGTCCGCCCGTCCCGTCGCCGCCATGGTGCGAGCCCGCTCGGGGTCGCGGACCAGGTCCTCGATCGCCGCGGCGAGTGCCTCCGGATCTCCCGGGGGCACGAGGACCCCCGAGCGATCGTGCTCTACGATATCCGTGATGCCTCCGATTCCGCTCGCGATCACCGGCCGCTCGAAGCGGAGTGCCTCGAGCAGCACGACTCCGAGACCCTCGGTGTCGCCCTTCTCGTCCACCACTGCCGGGAGCACAAAGATATCGTGATCCGCATAGCTCTCCACCAGTCGTTCACGCGAAACGGAGCCGAGCATCCGAACCCGGTCGGCGACCCCGTGGACCCGCGCCGTTCGCTCGATGATCGCGGCCCGTTCTCCGGTTCCGATCACCGTAAGCTCCGCATCCGATGCGGCAGACAGGGCCGAGAGGGCCCGCACAAGGACCTCCACTCCCTTTCTCTCGACGAGACGCCCTACGAAGAGGATGCGCAACGGGCGCTCCCGCCCCAGGGCCGGGGTCCTGACGGGAAGGCCGTCGTCTTCGAAGGCAGCGCCGTACGGTACGATGTGCACGGGCCCGTCGGTCAGTTGACGAACGGCCTCTGCGGTGGAACTGGAAATGGCGGTCACCGCATCCGCGCTGCGGGCCGTCCAGCGCAGGAAGGGCAGCAGCTGCGGCATACTGCGCTTCACCCAGTTCAACTCCACGCTGTAGTAGCTGCAGACCATGGCCGTGCGCCCTCCGGAGCCCCGGCGTACCGCCGCTCCGATCAGCGCATGCGGCATCGGCCAGTGCACGTGCACGACCTCGGGGTTCGATCGGCCCGCCTCGTGACCGGCGCGAATCCCGCCGGCCAGGTAGAGGGGGACGAGACCCGCAGCGGAGCGCCGATGCCGAATCCGATCCGGCACGGTCTCTTCATGGGTGAGCGTCTCCATGAGGTGCGGGGCATAGCGAAATCGATGCACCGGAATGTCATCGAACGCCTCTTGCTGCGGACCGCCCCGATAGGCAGGAGCGAGGACCTGTGCATCGAGGCCCGTCATCCTCTGCCTGCGGATCAACTCCACGAGCCAGGGCGTGATCGGATCCTCCGGTGTCCGGGGGAACGCGGTGACGACGTGGAGGACTCGCAAGGCGTTAGAGGTGCGGATCCGTGTTCGCGTCGGCGCCCGGTCAGGACCGGTTTGCTCGACGTATCTCGCGTCGGAGGTCGTCGACCTCGGAGCGCAGCCCCGCGATCAGCTCGCCGATCAGGCCCGCCACGAACAGAAGCCCGCCGAGGAGCACGAGCAGAAGGACGAGATTCAGCAGCGGACGGAAGCCGGACCCCTGCACGAAACGGAACCACAGGGCGATCAGGCCAGTGACGCCTCCGGCGGCCAGAAGCGCGAGCCCCGTGACACCGAAGAACATCAGGGGCTTCCGGCTGAACACGAGCTGGAACCAGACGGCCACCAGGTCCAGCATGCCGACCAGGATCCGTCCGCTCCCCCCGTACTTCGACTCTCCGTGCCGGCGCGGGAGCAGCTCGATGTCGATCTCCCCGATCTTCCATCCGCGCGCGTTCGCGAGTACGACCAGATACCGATGCCAGTCCTCCCTGAGGTGCAGATCCTCGAGCACATCCCGCCGGAACGCCTTCATCGAATTCATGTCCCGGATGGGAACGTCGAACAGGCGCCGCGCCAATCCGTTATAGATTCCCGACACCAGGCGCTTGTCGTATTGACCGACCTTCCTTCCGGTCACGACATCGAGTCCCTCGTCGATGCCTCGAAGGAATCGGGGGATCTCCTCGGTGGAATGCTGCAAATCCGCGTCGTACAGGACCAGCACCTGTGCATCGGTCGCTCGGGCTCCGGTCACGAGAGCGGATGTCTTGCCCCGATTCGTTCGATGCCGCAGGAGCCGGACGCGGTCGATCCCGGCACGTGCCGCGGCGTCCCGCGCTGCGTCGAACGTGCCGTCCGTCGATCCGTCATCGATCAGCACGACCTCTCCATCGAGCTCGTGGACCCGGAATGTCTCCGAGAGCTCCGAGAAGAGATCGGACATGTTGGCGGCTTCATCGAAGGCCGGAATGAGGACGGCAAAAGAGGACGCGGCCGGGAGGGTCGCAGAGGAAGGGAGCGTGGCGGGGTCGGTCCCGCGCGAGGCCCCCTGCAGGCCCCGCGATCCGTTCATACGCGCTTCCGCATCCGCGCCGAAAGAATGCCGAGCTGGTCGCGATACTTCGCCACCGTCCTTCGTGCGATCTGCACCCCTTCCTTCTTGAGGATGTCCACGATCGCCTGGTCCGTCAGCGGCTTCTTGGTGTCCTCCTCCGCGACGAGCTTCTGAATCCGTGCCCGGATGCCCCGGGCTGAGACATCCTCCCCGTAGTCGGTCGAGAGCCCGCTCGAAAAGAAGAACTTCAGCGGAAGCACGCCGCGTGGCGTCTGCACGTACTTCTCATTCGTAACCCGGGACACCGTCGACTCGTGCATGTCGATGTGCTCAGCCACTTCCCGCAACGTGAGCGGACGGAGGTGTTCCACGCCCTTCTCGAAGAACTCGCGCTGCCGGTCGACGATGAAGTGCATGACCTTGAGCATCGTCTGCCGCCGCTGCTCGATCGCCTGGATCATCCACTGAGCGCTGTTGAGTTTCTTGGCGATGAACGCCTTGTTGTCGCCCTGGAACTGATTCTTGTCGGCTGCGACCTCACGATAGGCGCGCGACAGCTTCAGGCGCGGAAGCGTCGAGTCATTGTGAAACACGTAGTACTCACCGTCCACCTTTTCGACGGTGAGATCGGGAGTGACGTAGTTGTCACTCATGTCGGCGTACTTGAGTCCCGGCTTCGGGTCGAGCTTGGCGACCTCGTCCGCCGACGCCTGGACGTCCTGCGGCGAGATGCCGTGCTCCTTCGAGAGTTCGCTCCATCGGTGGCTCACCAGCAGATCGAAATGGTCACGAACGATCCGGCAGGCGAGCGTGTCGAGTTCGTCCCGGTCTCTCATCTGCAGAAGCAGGGTCTCTCTGAGATTCCGGGCTCCGACGCCGCTGGGCGAGAACGACTGGATGACCGAGAGGACGCCCTCGGCCTCCTCGATCGTGAAAGGCTCCAGCTCTTCCCAGAGCTCGGGCTCGGCGGACGAGAACCACTGGTTCGCCGATTCCACGATTTCCTCGAGCGGGCAGGTGAGAAAACCCTCCCGGTCGATATTCCCGATGATCTCCTCGCCGAGAAACCGCATCCGCGGATCGAGGCGCGTGAGGTTGAGCTGCTCGCGCAGATGATCCCAGAGATCGGGAGGAGCGGCCGGAGTCGGGAGATAGGCTTCCTTCTCCTCGAATTCGGCCCGGCGTCCGCCGGTCTCGAATCCGTTGAGGAGAATCTCCTCCCAATCGATCTCATCCTCGCCCTTCTCTTCCTCCTTCTCCTGCTCTTCCTCTTCCTCATCGATCGGCTCTGCGAGCTCGAGGAAGGGATTCGCCATCATCTCCTGCTTGAGGTGCTGTTGCAGGTCGAGCAGAGGCATGTAGAGAAGATCCATCGCCTGGTACAGGCGAGGATTGATCTTCAGTTCCTGCCGCATACCGAGGCTCTGACTGAGCCCCCGTCGCATGTTCGCCATCGGCCCCCGGCTTCACGTTTGCTTCAAGTTTCACAGGTCCAACTACAGGACCCGTCACGACTCATGAATGGTAACGATAGGGGGTCCGGAGCGCTACGGCACGCCCCTTGCAATCGAACGGAACTGCTAGAGTTCGAAATCCAGTCCGAGATACATCTTACGAGCTTCCGGATCTTCCACCAGCTTCTGCGCCGGTCCCTCGATGTGGATCTTGCCGTTGAACAGCAGGTAGGCCCGGTCCGTGATCGAGAGCGTCTCGCGAACGTTGTGATCGGTGATCAGAACACCCAGACCCTTGGTGCGCAGGTCCGCGACGATTCGCTGGATGTCGTCTACCGCGATCGGATCCACGCCGGCGAATGGTTCGTCGAGCAGCATGAACTTCGGCTCCGTGACGAGCGCTCGCGTGATTTCGAGACGCCGGCGTTCCCCACCGGAGAGGCTGTACGCCTTGCTCTTCCTCAGATGGGAGATCGAGAGTTCTTCGAGCAGCTCGTCGAGCCGGTGCTCGCGCTGCTTGCGGCTCAGGTCCAGGGTCTCGAGAATCGCCATGACGTTCTGCTCGACCGTGAGCCGTCGGAAGATCGACGGCTCCTGCGACAGGTACCCGATCCCCGCGCGAGCCCTTCGATACATCGGTACTCGGGTCAGATCCTGTTCGTCCAGCAGGACCTGCCCGCTGTTCGCCTTCAGCAGTCCCACGATCATGTAGAAGGTCGTCGTCTTCCCCGCCCCGTTGGGACCGAGCAGTCCGACGATCTCTCCCTGACTGACTTCCAGACTGACACCGTCTACCACGCGGCGCTTGCCGAACTCCTTGACGAGATCGACGGCTCGCAGAACGCTACCCACGCTGTCCCTCCTCGACCGGTTCCAGGTACACGCCGATCGCATCCGTTCCCGACAGCGTCTGCGGCTCTCCGCCCTCGAAATCGATCTGGATGGTACTGCCGAGCAGGTAGTTGCGAGAGGGATCCAGGCTCCGGGTCGAGTCCCGCACGGCGGCGAAGAAGGAGCGTGCGCTGCCAAGTGCCCGGAGACGGCGAATCCTGGCGTTACCGCTCTCCTGTGACGCAGGGTCGACGATCACCGTCGGATCGGGCTCGAACCAGGCCCGGACCGTGTCTCCCGCGATCCAGCTCGAGCCGGGAGCGATCCCCAACGCCGGTTCGACCAGGTCGCTCGCGGCCTCGACCAGGCTGTCGCCCTCGGCTTGAATCTCTCCGGGAATCGCCACGGGACCGGGGGAAGCGGTCAGCGGGTCGGTCGGCCCCGTCTCCTGCTCCGCCGCGGCGGCTCCCACTGCCGAAACCGAGTCCGCCACTCCGTCAATGAAGGCGAATTCGATGGAGTCACCCGCGAGGGTGAGACGAGCGGAAGAGGCCAGCGAGCGCCCCTCCCCGAACGCCCAGATCATCTCGACCTGATCTCCTGCGAGCCGGGCCCTGATCTGGTCCGCGAGCAGGCGGAAGCGCTGTCCGCTCGCCGTTGCCTGTTCGAAGGCGTGGATCGATCGAATCTCCCCGAACTCGAACCCGGCCGAAATGCTGTCTCCCGACAGATCGAATCCCTCGCCGCTGATCACGGCATCTTCGTACAGCACCGCCCTTGCCGCCGTCTCGGAGAAGCTGGCTCGCGCCGCGGTGGCGCGAATCGCGCCCCGGGTCATTACCACTTCGCCGCTCGCCGATGCCTCCGACTCTCCGACGAACTCCGCCACGTCCGCATCCACGACCGTTTCGGGACCGGCGCCCCGACCCGTACGGGTCGCCGGAAGGGTCATCCGGGGCCTTCCGGTCGCCACGGTACGCGAGCCAACGAACGGCGTGCGCGTGAAGCTGACCCGGGGACCCTCGAGCTTTGCTCCATTCGCGATCCGGACGAGTCGGACATCTTCCGTTGCCACCACCTCGTCCCGCGCACCGTAGAAGGTGAGTCGTTCGGAGTTCAGGGTCCGGGTCGTATCGCGATAGCGAACATTCCCGATCATCAGGCCCGTTTCTTCGACCTGCCGCCATACGGCACTGTCCCCGCTCATCGTCGCGTCACCGCAGGTAATGGTGACGGGTCCACTGATGAATGCCGTAATCGCCCCATCTCGTTCCGGATCGGGGCGCTCGACCCGCGGCCCTGCGCGCCGGATGTTGATCGGGCATCGACTGACGCCTTGAGAACGGGCTGTCGAGGGAAGAATGAGCCCGCTGGTCGTCGCCAGGAGAGCCGCCGCCAGGACAACGGAACGACCTCTCACTGGGGAACCGTGACCTCCGGGGTGGTCGTCCGCCCCTCGCCATACCGGGTCTCGTCCGTGCTGAGATCGCGCACCACGTACGTCCCGCGATCCACCGTTCCGTCGGGATACGTGAGCACGTAGCCCGAGTCCGCGCGGATCTGGTTCGAGGCCGAGATGTAGGCCAGAACGGGAGCCTCGAACCTCTCGCCAGTCCGGAGGTCCACCTCGACATTGCCGCGCACCGTCACATCTCCGGCTTCCAGCTGGTATTCCGCCGCCTGGCCGGTCAGCACGCCCAGCGTATCGCCCAGCTCACCGAAGAAGGTCAGCTTCACCTGCTTCAAGTCCAGCCGTCCAGCCTCTTCGAACGTATAGGCAGTATCCGCTTCGAGCTCGGCCTGCCGGACGCCCTGCCGCGTTATGTGATTTTCCACCCCGACCATCACCTGGTCCGCACCCTCGACGAATACGCTGGGCGCCACACCCTCGGAAACAGGCTCATCCTCGCCGCAGCCTGCCAATGTGACGACCAGCAGGGCCGACGCGAGTCCGATACCGGACGCACGCGTACGGAGGACACTGCAGCTCACGGCAGCTCCACCGGCTCCAGGGCAGAGGACGAGTCCTCCGCATGGCCCTGCTCCTGTCGATCGCGCCGATCCCGGGCGGCTCCGATGAACGCGGCGAAGAGTGGATGAGGCCGCGTCGGCCGGGACTTCAACTCCGGGTGGAACTGCGTGGCGACGAAGAACGGGTGATCGGACAGCTCGATGATCTCCACGAGCCCGCCATCAGGAGAAAGGCCGGCAAACACCAGACCTTCCGCCGCCAGGCGGTCCCGGTACTCGTTGTTCACCTCGAATCGATGGCGATGTCGCTCGGAGATCTCGGAGCGATCGTAGATCTCGAGCACGTTGGTTCCGGGCTGAAGTACGCAGGGATATGCCCCGAGGCGCATGGTTCCCCCCATGTCCGTGACCTGCCTCTGAGAGTCCAGAAGCGAGATCACGGGGTGCGGGGTCGTCGGAGAAAACTCCGCCGAATCGGCCCCATCGAGCCCGCACACGTTTCGCGCGAACTCGATGATGGCGCACTGAAGTCCGAGACAGATTCCGAGGAAGGGAACGTCGTCCTCTCGGATTCGCCTCACGGTATCGACCATTCCCTCTACACCGCGGCCTCCGAAGCCTCCGGGAATCAGGACTCCGTGGTAGCGATCGGGAAACGAGTCCCCCTGCACGTCAATCGCCTCGGACGAGAGCCAGTCGATCTCGACGCCCGTGTCGTGCGCGATTCCTCCATGTATGAGCGCTTCCTGGATCGACTTGTAGGAGTCGACGAGCGACGTGTACTTGCCTACCACCGCAATCCGCACCGGAGGCCCGGCGGGCCGTTTCACGCTCTTCACGATCGATTCCCAGGCCGACAGGTCGGGCTCTCGGGTTTCCAGTCCGAGCGCTTCGACGATCGAGGCGTCGAGACCCTGCTCATGGTACCGCAGGGGAACCTCGTAGATGGTCTCGAGGTCGCGGGACTCGACGACGTGTCGCAGCTCGACGTTGCAGAAACGGGCGACTTTGCGCCTGACCTCTTCGGTCAGAGGTAGTTCGGTGCGGAGTATCAGCATGTCCGGCTGAATTCCGATTTCCATCAGCTCCCGTACCGAGTGCTGCGTCGGCTTCGTCTTCAGCTCTCCGGCTGCCGCGATGAACGGAACCAGCGTCAGATGAACGAACAGCACGTTGTTCCGCCCGACGTCCTGGCGGAACTGCCGAATCGCCTCGAGGAACGGCAGAGACTCGATGTCGCCGACGGTGCCCCCGACCTCGGTGATCACGACGTCGTGACCCTCCGAGAGTCTCCGCACATACGATTTGATTTCATCGGTCACGTGCGGGATCACCTGCACGGTTGCGCCGAGAAAATCGCCGCGTCGTTCCTTCGTGATGATGTTCTGGTAGATCCGGCCCGTCGTGACGTTGTTCGACTGCGACAGCGACTCGTCGATGAAACGCTCGTAGTGCCCGAGGTCGAGATCCGTCTCCGCTCCGTCGTCGGTGACGTATACCTCTCCATGCTGGAAGGGCGACATCGTTCCCGGATCCACATTGATGTACGGATCGAACTTCTGGATCGTCACCGACAGTCCTCGTTCCACGAGGAGCCTGCCTATCGAGGCGGCGGCGATCCCCTTTCCGAGCGAAGAGACCACACCACCGGTGACGAAGATGTATTTCGTATGCCCTTCCGCGGACTCGGACATGGCCTGGCGCCTTCCTTTCAGTCGGTTTGCAGGGTCCGAAGGCGCGCTTCGGCCCACTCGAGATCTTCCGGTTCCTCAATGGCTCCGGGACACGGACCCACCACCGCCACCTGGATCCGCCAGCCCGCTTCGAGCGGCCGAAGCTGTTCCAGTCGCTCCAACTGCTCGAGCGGCGACGGAGGAAGCCGCACCCACGCGTCCAGCGCATCCCGGGAGTAGACGTACAGGCCCAGGTGTCGAAGCCACGGGCCGGTTGGGCGGCCTGCGAAGTCCGGCGCTCCGGACTCCGCCCACGGGATGCCCGCCCGGCTGAAATACAGTGCACGTCCATCCTCTGCCCGGGCTACCTTCACCTCCGCGTCCGAGTTCCACTCCTCGTACGAGGTGAACGGCGTCGCGAGGGTGGCGATCTCCGCCGTCCCTCCGACCACGGGCTCGATGGCCGCGCTGACGTGCGCAGCCGGCAGAAACGGCTCGTCCGCCTGGAAGTTCACGACCACGTCGAACGCCCGGCCTTCCGTGGATCGCGCGACCTCCGCGACCCTGTCCGTTCCCGACGGGTGATCCGGCGAGGTCATGACTGCGATGCCGCCGAAGCTCTCCACCCGCTCCGCGATTCTCGCGTCGTCCGTCGCCACGCGCACGGCATCGATGCCGGGAACGCTGGAAGCGGCTCGCCAGCTCCACTCGATCAGCGGTCGGCCCGCCAGCATCTGCAGGGGTTTCTCGGGGACACGCTGGCTCGCGATCCGCGCGGGAAGCACGCAGAGCACGGCCATCAGCGGCGCGATCCGGTCCTGGGGCTGGTTCCGTTCACGCCCCGCAACGTAAGGCCGGCGCAAAGAGGCTGTCAAAGGTGCCGCGGATTTGATTCTCCGTGCCGGAGAGGGCGGCCGATCAGAGGTCTCCCGGGAACCTCAGAATCGCGTACAGCCGCGAGGTTGGATCGGATCCACCCGGATCGACGGCCACACCTGCCTCGAACACCGACCAGCGAAGCCCGGCAATCAGGTTTGACTCGAACACGTCCGAGTCGTCCGGTCCCCAGGCCGATCCGGCCACGGCCCGCAGCAGGACCTTCGGCGGCCCGATCATCGCCACCCGCAGCGCCGAGATCGGGATCAGATACGAAGCCTGACCGTACACGAGTCGAGGCCCGCGGAAGGAGAGAAGATCGAACGTGGGAAGGGTCGCCCGGCCGCCGAATGCGCTCCACCGCTGCCCCGGCAAGTCTCCGCTCAAATCCCCGCGAGCCAGTCCGAACAACTCTAGCTCATGAGAACCGAATCCCGGCGTCAGCCAGTAGAGCCTGGCTTCGCCGAATACGAAGCTGAAATCTCCGGCGATCGAGGAGTCGGCGAACTCGGCCCGGACCGAACCCTCGAACCGGCGATCGGCGCCCCGCTGCTGGAAGCCGAGGCCGGCGATCAGGCTGACCACCTCTCCGTCATCCACGGCCGGATTGGGAGCAGGCTCATCGTCCCCGAACAGCACGAACTGCTTCATCGCCTCTTTGCTGCTCGCCTCCTCCCACTCGACGGAGAGCAAGGGCTGCAAAGACGCGGTCTCGCTGCCACGCAGCACGAATGCGAGTCGATCCGCCCCGTAGTAGTTGCGGAAGTCATCTCCGACGAAGAAGTACGAGAGAGAATTGGAAATGTCGCCGCGGATCCAGTCCTCGTTCGTACGGGTCACTCTCTCGGCCTCGAAGCCGAATTGAAACGACCCGCTCGGATACCAGTACTGCTTCAGTGTTCCCTGGAACTCGCCCTGCTCCGTGATGAATCGAAGCTCACCTTCCAGACTGGGCTGCCAGGCCCATCCCGTGGCTCTGAGCGTGGCACCCCAGCGCAGTGTGACGGCGTCCACCCGCTGGTAGTACGGAAAGCCGAAGCCGTACAGGCCATGCAGTTCCACCGCCTTCGGCTCTTCCTTGACGGGATATATCCGCCAGTTTCCATCAATCTGCGTGACGGAATACAGCTCGTTCGGAAGATAGATCACTTCGCCCGAGACCTCGGCCAGCTCGGACGCATAGTAGCCTCCACCGAGCACCACGACGTCTCCCTCGATGCGTGCCCCGGGGCGCAGGAACAGGTCTCCATCCACCACGTAGACATCCCCGGGCACCGTGGTTGCCACCCTCGCGGCCGCATCGAGCACGAGGAGACTCCGGTCCGGTGACGCCGAAGCGCGAAGAACGGTGTCCGCGCTCAGGATCGCGTACTCCGTGCGCTCGAGGAATTCGTCGAGTCGTCGCTCGACCGGTCGATCGGCTCGCGGTGTGAATTGCACCTCCTGCGCATCGACCGTGCGAGGGATGCCCGCAAGAACGGCTACGGACAGCATTCCGAAGATCGATACGGCCGTCCGCATTCGCATGCCGCTCATCCGCCTTCCTCCCAGGAGTCCCAGGACACGGTCTCTTCGACGGGACGACGATCGGGAAGACGCTCGAATCCGTCCGGGTATCCGAGTGCGAGCAGGGTTACGACCGGTACGTCTGGAGGAACGCCGAGAATCGCGCGCACCGATGCCTCGCGGAATCCCGTGATCCATGATGACTGAAGGCCCAGGTCGGCCGCACACAGCGACATGGCCTGGGCCGCCGCAGCCAGGTCGGTCGGATGCGCGGGCTTGCCGTTGCCGCTGATCCGCGAGTGAAGGCGGGCGCACCCCACGATGACGATCGGAGCGGTCCGGGCCAGCCGGCTGTGGAAGGCCGCCTCCGCCAGCCGGTGACGAATCAGCGGATCCCGAACGATTACGAATCTCCAGGGTTGATCCTCCCCCGCCGAGGTCGAGTAGCGGCCGCAATCGAGAACCCGGTCCAGGAGTTCCTGCGGTACCGGTCGATCGGCGAACCTCTTCACCGGTTTTCGGTTCCGGGAGAGGTTGTAGACTCGGGAGAGGTGACTCACGCTCGCTCATGCTCTCGGGTGATAGCGCCTGTGCTCCGCCTGCAGATAACTCCGATCCACATGCGTGTAAATCTGAGTCGTCGAGATGTCCGCGTGTCCGAGCATCTCCTGTACTGCGACCAGGTCGGCTCCGCCGTCCAGCAGGTGGGTTGCGAAACTGTGACGGAAGGTATGCGGCGTCACGTTCCCGCGGATGGGGAAGCCTCCTCTCTCCGCCTCGGGGCTCGCGCGCTCGACGGCTTCCTTGACGATCTTCCAGGCCCCTGTGCGACTGATCGGCGTCCCTCGCTGGTTGAGGAACAGCGCGCCCTTCGACCTCCCGGGACGCTCCAGCAACTCCCGCCCGTCCTCAAGGTACCGGAGCAGCGCACGCCTCGCACCACCGCCCACGGGTACGATCCGCTCCTTGTCCCCCTTGCCGCGGACGACGGCGAATCCGGACTCGATCTCGATGTCCCTGACGGCCAGACGTATCAGTTCTGAGATGCGAAGTCCCGAGCCGTAAAGGAATTCGAGCATGCAGGCATCTCTGAGCGCTGCCGCGCGGGCCCGGCCTGGAAGGCTGCCTGACCCGCTGGCGATCTCCGCCCGGACTCTCGCCACATCCAGAATGCAGAGCACCTGGTTGACGCTGAGGACATCGGGCAGCCGGGATCCCCGACCCGGCGACTCTAGACGCTCCGTGGGATCCTCCGCGAGATGTCCCTCTTCGAGCAGGAACGCGAAGTAGGTACGGAGTGCCGACCGGGCCCGGGATGCCGTGCCAGGAGCGAGCCCCCGCACTGACAACTCCGCCATCCACGACCGAAGCAACCCGTAATCGACTGCGGACGGACTCCGCACGCCTCTCTCGAGGGCGAAGTCCGCGAAGCCCCGGCAGTCGTGCTGGTACGCGGAGATCGTCCGATCCGAGAGGTTTCGCTCGAATCGAAGGTACTCCTCGAACAGTTCGATCCGGAACGCGTGGTCCCGATCCGGATCCTCGCGGACCGCTACCCGGACGTCCTCACGGCCCGGATTCATTCAGCCGGATCTTCGGGGTGCCGACTACGCCACCACAGGAGCAGGAGCAGGACCGCGGCGAGTCCTGCCACCAGCCCCGCCGTGGTGTTCACGGCGCGCAGGGATCCGATCAGCCTGTCGAGGTTGCGGGAGAAGATCACCCCTGCTGAGACCAGTACCCCGTACCACGCGGCGGAGGCCAGGGAAAGGGGAACGGCGGTCCGCCAGAACCCGAGCTTGCTGATCCCGGCGAAGGCCGGCACCAGAACGCGAAACACGGGGAAGAAGCGACTGACCAGTATCGTCAGAGTCCCGTACTCGCGGTAGAAAACCGACATGCGGTGCAATTGCTCGGGACGCAGCAACCAGCGACCCCACCGGGTGCCGAATATTCCTCCTCCATAGCGCCTGGCCGCACCATACACGACGAGGGCGAGAATCAGGTTGCTGACCCATGCCACGAGGAAGACAATGCGGCTGTCCAGCAGGCCGCGGTCCGCGGCCACCGCTCCTGCGACGACGAACATGTCCGATGGGATTGGCGGAAACAGATTCTCGATTGCCGCACCGGCGCCTACCAGAAGATACAGCACCTCCACGGGAAGGCTCGAAACGAGCTCCAGGAGACCATCGATCGACTCGTGCACGGGGGCTTACCCCCCGGCGCGGATGCTGGCATGCAGGGCGTCGATGTCGCCGATCTGATCGAGAAGCGCCACGGCGGAGACGGCAAGTCCCTCTGATCTTCCTATCCAGCCCATTCCCTCGTTGGACTTGCCCTTTATGGAAACGGAGACCGGCGAGATGTGGAGATAGCGCGAGAGCACCTCTGACATCGCGTCCGCGTGAGGAGCGATTCGCGGACGCTCGGCGATCACGGTCACGTCCACGTTCACGACCTGGTAGTTCCGCTCCTCGACCCAGCGCATGGTTCGCTCCAGCAGGTCCAGCGAGTCCGCCCCTTCCCATTCGGGATCGGTATCGGGGAATCTTCCGCCGATCGATCCGAGACCCGTCGCTCCGAGGAGCGCGTCGATGATCGCGTGGACCACTGCATCGCCATCGGAATGGCCTGAAAGGCCATTCTCGTCAGATATGCGGACGCCCCCGAGCACCAGGGGGCGTGTCCGCTCGAATCGATGGGAATCGTAGCCCTGGCCGATGCGCATTCAGCCTCGAAAACGTTCCGGTCAGCCGTCCGACCGCCCGGCAATGATGCGAAGCGCCAGGTGGGCTGCGTTGCGGGCGTTGTCGATTCCAACGGCGGCCACGGGCACGCCGGGGGGCATCTGGGCAATCGACAGCAGGGCGTCCATGCCTCCGAGGCTTCCCGCGGAGATCGGAACCCCGATTACGGGCAGATCCGTGTGAGCCGCGACCACCCCCGGAAGCGCCGCGGAGAGACCTGCACCGCAGATCACGACATCGTAACCGTCGTCGGCCGCGGCAGTCGCGATCGAGGCCGTACGGACGGGATCCCGATGCGCGCTGCTGACCACGACCTCCGTCTCCACCCCTGCATCGCGAAGAACGACCGCCCCCTTCTCCATCGTGGGCATGTCGGACTCGGATCCCATCATGATCAGGACTTTCGGCATTTCCCGCTCTCTACTTGCCGTCCCAGCGGCGAACCGCCAGACACACGTTGTGTCCCCCGAACCCGAAGGAATTCGTCAGCGCGGCACGAA
>CBDTXM010000013.1:0-32608 GCA_965364445.1 uncultured bacterium
CCGGATCGATTCTCCGATCGGCTCCCGGTCCCGTTCGCGTACGCGCCGGGTCCCGGCGGCAATCTCCATTTTCACCGGCCACCATGCGTTGCGCGTCTCGGGACGCCGGTCCGCCCTGGGGGCTGGCCATACGACCCCGTCCTCTCCGATCCGGGCCTGCAGGCGGGAGAGAGCGGCGGCGGCCGCCATCGGGTCGCGCCATTCCGCTACGAACAGATCCCCCTGACGGGTGTCCGGCGCCGCCATCGAGGTGACCCGGATCGAGAGACCTGTCACCGGGGCCGTGAGTCGGTCTTCCTCCTGCGCGACCCGTTCGAGTGCTGCACGGCACAGGTCGTGGAGCAGTCCCTCGCGCCGGGTAGGACGGGCCGGCGCTACCGTCGCCGTGGATCGTCCGCCCCCTTCCAGCGTCATCCCGATTTCGATCCGGACCGCCGCGCGTCCGATTCCGGAGAGGTCGTCGCACACCCGGGCGAGCAGGTGCCGGAGCACGAACAGCAGGGGCTCGAGGCCGTCCGCTGGCGGTTCGAGGGCCAGCGCCGCCTCGGGAAGCGACTCGGAGCGGAGGGCGCGGAAGGCGCGATCGTCATCTCCGCAGGCCAGGCGATGGGCGCGGACTCCCTCGGGACCGAACCGGGCCTCCAGCTCCTCCCGTGAATGCGCGGCCAGATCTCGGACCTTCCGCAGTCCCAGAGCCCGTAAGGTCTCGTGGAGCGACTCGGAGAGAGGCAGCGCGGAGAGAGGCAGCGCGGCCAGGAAACGTCGGGTGTGGTCTGACGGAACGACCAGCACCCGATCGGGACGCGTTCGTGCGACCGCGGCCGCCGCGTCCGAGACCACGGGCGCATCGGCCACACCGATGCCGATGTTCGACGCAGCGGTTCCGGCCTCGGCGGCGCGATCCCGAACAGCTGCCCCGGCCGCCGCGATCCGCAGAGCGTGCGCGAGCGCCATCTCGCCTCCCCTGCGCTCCCATCCCCGGGCGTCGGCCCGCCAGAGCCCCGGAGCCACGATCGCCACGCGAGGAGAGGCCGCGAGCAGTGCCGTGGCCATCCGCACCGTCTCATCCGGCCCATCGTCCGACCGGTCATCCCGGGTGGCGCGAATCGAGGCCACCCGTGCGGGGAAAGCCCGGTTCATTCCGGTCCCTTGCGATCGCGCACGTGCACGGAGCGGCGGACCGACGGCACCGGACAGAGGACCGGCACTTCCAGGCTCCCCCGCTTGCCGATCCGCACCCACACGGGACGTGCCCGCGGCAAAAAAGGACCGAAGGTAACGCCCCGTATCGGCTCGATCCTGCCGGGACGGAAGCCGAGACGGAGGGCCGAGATCGGGGCCTTTCCGAGCACCACGAACAGGGTGCCCGCTTCTTCGGCCAGCCGCTGAAGCCGGACCGCTGCGCCGTGCCGGATTCCCGCTTCGCGTTCCGTCCGGTGTCCTGTCCCCCTCACGGGGCCGTCGGCCAGCTGAAAAGCCACGGCTCCGAACGCCCCGCTGCGCAGCAGCAGGTCGGCGCACCAGGCCGCTTCTCCGGCCGTACGGGGCCGCACCACCCAGAATTCCCCGGTTCCCGGAACGAGCTCCGTCCAGTCGGGGGCGTACAGGGTACGGCGCGTGTCGATCCAGGCCACCGATTCACCGTTCCGGCGCAACCCGGCGAATCCTGCGCGAAGCAGGGCCGTCTTGCCGCTGGAAGCCGGACCGAGCCATTCGATGACACTCCCTCGGGGCAGTCCACCGCCCGGAAGGAGGAGATCCAGATCCGGCACGCCCGTGGATGCGACCGGTCCCGGTGCGCGAGGACGCGCCTCGATCCGTTCGATCGCCTGTTCCAGCTCGAGAATCACCGCCGAACGTGCCATGCGACCCACGCTTGAAAGTACCCGAAGAAAACCCGAACAAGAAGATGGTACCATCCCCTGTCGGGGGATGGCAAGGAAGGAGTATTACGAGTCCGGAAGCGTCGTTGCCGGAAGCGTCGTTACTGGATCGCCAGGCCCAGGCCGACCGCGACCGTAACGAACGAAGGCGTGCCCGGCGGCGACTGGTAGCGCACGAATCCGTTCAGCTGGAACGCCCCGCCGAGCCGTGCCCAGGCCCGGGTGGTGAGATCGAACAGTCCCCCGTCGAACGCATCGTCCTCCGAGTCCACGCTGCCGTAGGCGACGGCGGGTTCGACGCCCCAGCTGCCGCTGTCGACCCGGAGCCCGAGACCGCCGCGGATCTCGGACTCGGGGTCCCGGCCGGTTCCGGGCTCCCCATCATCGCCCGTGACGTTCGAGCCCGCGTTATCGGCCCAGGACAACGTGGGACGCAGGGCGAGGCCGGACCCCAGTGCGAACAGCGCCTCTCCGTAGACGGCCTTGTCGTCGCGGTCGTACCAGCGTCCGAGCCAGCCGCCGACCCGAAACGTGGCAGAACCCGAAAGCGGGATCGCCTGCTCGAGGCGCCAGCTGGTCTGATAGACGTCGTCCGCCTCATTGTCCGGACTCGGCTGGTCCCTGCGACCGGCCTCGAACATCGTTACGAACCGGTCGTCGGACCCGTATCGGAGTGCGGCGGCGCCGTACAGGCTCTGCAGCGCGTCTCGTCCGCGGACCAGGAACGGGGTGCGCAGCCCGAGCATGTCGTCCCACGTCGCCCGGAGCTCGATCCACGGGGTGGGCACGACACGGGCCTCGGCATAGGGCAGGCCGAATCCGCGGTCGTCATCTACGGTCGTCCCTCCCCAGGCCTCGAGCGCGAGCACCGGCTCCGAAATCGCCTGACCCTCCAGAGCGGCGAGCGCGACTTCGGCCTCTTCGAGACCGGGATCCAGCAGCAGCGCCTGTTCGTAGGCGAATCGTGCCGCGTCCTCGTCCTCCAGCGCCAGGCGGGCGTTCGCCAGTTCCAGCCAGGCCTCAGCGTCCTCCGGATCGCGCTCGAGGATCGACTCCGCCCAGCCTGCGGCCTCTCCGGCCTGGCCCACGGCGAGTGCCGAGCGCGTCCTGCCGAGCGCCGCGCGCCGGTTCACCGGATCGTACCGGGCCACCTCGTCGTAGAGGGCTCGGGCCGCCGCGATGTCTCCGGCGGCGAGCAACCGGTCGGCTTCGTCCAGATCCGCCTCCACTTCGGCTACCGATCGGCCTCCACGCAGCGCCGAATAGCGGATTTCACGCTCGGTGGACGCCGTCGCGATCCGAACCCGCGTTTCCGTTCCCTCAGCACCCAGCCGAATCACCGCCTCCACGCGGCCGTCCAGATCCGTGGTAGCTCTCCCGGGCGAGACCTCGCCGTCGCTTGCCGAAAGCTGCACCACGGCTCCGGGAACAGGATCGCCATCGGCGTCGCGTACCTCGATCACCAGGGGGTCGAGCAGCAGTTGTCCCGGCTCGGCCACCTGCGACCCACCCGAGATGACCACGATCGATCCCGCCCGCTGCGGACGCGCCACGGCAAGCGCCGCCAGACGCGTGTCTCCAGATCGCACCGTCACCCGGGGCACATCCAGGAGAGCGGCCTCCGGCAGTCGCACGGTCACGCTGCCGTCTTCCCGGGTGGCACCCTCGAACAGGATCGTACCGTCGTCGTCACCCGCCAGCAGGACGAGCGGCGCCCCGGGTACGGGATTTCCCCATGCATCACGCACGACCAGTTGGAGCCCGATCGGGCCCGCAGCCGGGTCGAGGAGACCTTCATCGGCATCGACGATCGCCGGAGCCCCGGGGGAGACCTGCAGCCGGGTCGCGACCGGCGGGAGATTCGGCCGGTCCACGGAACGGACCATGAGGTCGTAGTCTCGGGCGACTGTGCCCGCGCTGAACGAAAACACCGCCCGACCGTCCTCAGCCGTGGCCGCCGTCGGATCGAGTCCGGTTCCGCCTTCGATTGCCGCGGCCCCCGTCAGGACCAGTCGCTCGCCCTGCACCGGCGTCCCGCCCGCAAGGAAGAATGCGAGGATCGTCGCCTCGCCCCCTGCCTGCGCATCCCAGCTGCTCCGGCGAACCTCGATTCCCGCAGCAGACACGCCCGTCTGCGCCGGCGACTCGCGAACACAGAGATCGATCTCATCGAGAATGACCTGATCTGCGCCCAGGGCCCGGAAGTCCGTGAGGTCCCGGCTCGTCGGATTGAAGGAGAGACAGTTCTGCCGGATGATCGTTGCCACCTCGGGCGCCGAATAAGTCCCGCTGGTGAGGAGCCTCACGATTTCGCTCTTCTGGAGAGGCGCGCGGTCCTGGGCCAGAGTGCGCTGAGGCGTCGCGAGACCGAGGATCAGGAGAAGGACGACCGCGACTGGCGGGAACGCCAACGCATGCGAGATATGCGTCATTCCGGCCTCGGGCATCCCGAGGCATCGAAGTGCCCGTTCACGTCATCTACCTCCTGCGAGAGCTGCTCGAACTGCATCGTTACCTCCGATCCCGGCGAAGACGCGATCTGTGACCGCATCGCGACGAGCCGGATGAAGGACTCGTCCACCGAACCGTAGCCCGTAGTCAACAGCTCACAACCGATCCGGCCCAGGTCGAAGTCTCTTGCCCGCTCGCCGTACCGATCGACGCTGCGCTGCAATTCCGCCGCGATCTCGCCGAATCTCGTGATCTCCGGTGGAACCACGGGACGGATCGTCCTCTCCGTCATCGGCCGCGTGACCTGGGGTGTGGGCTCCGATCGCATTCCTACGGCAATTGCGGTGCCGATCAGCGCGAGGATGGCGATCAGTGCGAAGAGCGTCGTCCAGGAGATCTTCCGGCCACGGGGCGCGAACGGTCGCAGCTCGTCGGTCTCGGAAGGGATCACGATCGAACGCGGCTTGTCCTTCGTCTCGTCATCGGCCGGCGACCCGGCCCGGGCGGGACCGGGGACCGGAGGGTCGTCCGATCGTCCGCCCTTGCCGACCTCCGCAGGCGCGGGCAGCCCGACCATCGGCTCGGCCCTGCGGATCTCGTAATTCGTCCAGTCCAGAACGGGCCGGCCGCCTGGTTCGTTCTCGCCCGGCAGCTCCCAGAACGGCTCCGGATCCAGCGGCTCCCGGGCCGATCCGGCGATGGAGGGCCGGAACAGGCAGCCGAGAGGTCGAGCGTCGTCGGGCACTAACAGCACGCAACTCTGCCATGGCTCACCGAAATACCTCCGGTTCGCATCCTCGTCGCCCTCCGAGAGCAGGAGGCCGAGAAGATGATGGCTGTGATACCAGCCGAGCAGAACGCCGGGGTGCCGGCGGAATTCGGGCTGAGCATCCGCCCACGCGCGAAGCAGGTAGGCCCCGGGCGCATCTTCGGCGAATTCCTCGGCCGCCGGCAGATGCCTGTCGACCACGGCGTAGTGCACGCCGGTGACCGGGCACCGGTGCAGTCGTCCAAGCAGAAATCCGAACCGCGATTCGCGCGCATTGCCCGCGACGTGGCGGGACATGCCCGTCAGGGCTTCCCGCTGGAATACGATTTCATACGGGCCGTCGGGAGCGGGAGGCACCGGTGACTCGCTGCGCTTCGGAATCCAGTGCGCGGCGCGATCGATCGGAAACGCACGACGGACGTGCGTGTCCCGGCCGGCAGAGTCCGCAGCCCCCGCGGGTCCCCGGCCAGCATCACGAAGAGAGACCGAACGCTCGCTCATCGACTCACCGGATCGCCAGCAGATCCAGAATCGGAACACCCATGAGCGCGGACCGCCCCGTACGCACCCGACCCAGCACATCGATCATCTGGAGCGGGCGCAGCGACTCGACCTGCGCGAGCAGCTCCGGGGGAACGGCGATGTAGACGAATCCCTGCGAACGGTCTTCCGGTCGCGCCAGGATGAACGGCTCGCCTTCGTAAAAATCTGTCCTCACCGCCTCGGCACGTTCGAGAGACACGTATTGCACCGTCCACCGGACCCGGCGACCCGCATATTGCGTGGGATTGGCCCGCAGATCGGACGCCGTCAGCGAATCCGACGCCGCGGCCGAGTCGGCCGGGAGGGTGGCGGGCTCCCAGATCCATCCCTCGAGCCGGACACGGGCCCACTCGCCCTGACGATCCAGGACTGACAGATCGGCCCCGGCGTTGAGCGCAGCCAGAGTGTCCCCCTCCGGCGAGACGAGCAGCATGACCGCCGACTGATCGATCACGAGCCGGTCGGGCAATACCGAACCGACGGCGGCGTCTGCACCGGTCGTTTCGCTGTCATCGTCGGCCGCGGGCGGGGGCGTCGTTTGATCTGCGTCTCCAGGCTGCGAGTCGGATGCGGCGACCGCAGAAGTCTCCGTCACCGACTCCGACCAGATCCACGCCGTTCTTCGAACCTGAACCCAGTTCCCGCTGGAAGCGAGGCGATCCAGCAACATGCCCCGCTCGAGAATGGCCAGACGACGAGATCCCGCATCCGGCCGCTCCCTCAGGTTCTCACCACCCGGCTTCGAAACCACGAGGTCAAAGCCGTCCCGCGAATCGGAGGCGACCGACGGTTTCCAGATCCAGCCCTCGAGCGTCACCTCATTCCACCGTCCCTGTCGACCCACGAGATCGAGGACGGTCCCCTCCAGCACCGTCGCGAGCCGGTTGCCCGTCGTGGCCACCGGCTCTTTTCTGAAGTTCTCCTCGGGCACGGTGAGACGAACGGACTGGCCCTGCAGGGGTGCAACTGCGGAAAGGACCAGGGACAGGAGCACACCGAGCCGCCATCGCGAAGCCGGCGAGGGTGGACGATCTGGAAAAGGCAATGCGCCGCCTCTACATTGGGCCGGCCGGCAACCGGACCTCCAAGCCGTTGAGGAGGCCCCCGGCTCTCAGCCGCAGGGGGCCTGAGAAACTCGCGTCGGAATATGGATGGCGCGTTCATCGAGTGTCAACAAATACCCGCGAACGGACTGACGATTTGAATCCCATCCGACTTCCTGCTCGACTCGTGGTCGCGATCTGCGGCCTGATGGCCGTCCTCGCGCCGCCTGCGGCAGTGGCGCAGGAAGAACGAATCGAGTCTTCCTACCGCTGGATCGATCGTTCGATGCGGGCAGGTCCGTACGCGGGATACATGTTCACTTCGCGCGGCAACCTGGACCAGGCGCCCGGGTCTTCCCCCATCGTGGGAGGCCGGTTCCGGGTTCGAATCAGCAGTCCACTGGCATTCGAAGTCAGTCTCGGATACGGCTCCTCCGACCTGTACGTGACCGACCCGAGGCTCGAAACACCCGCGATCGTCGACACGACGAATTCCGACTGGCTGCTCGCGGAAGTCTACGTGCGGCTCGCCCTCACGGGAGCGCGGTCGGTGAAGCGAATTCAACCCTATCTTCTCTTCGGCGGAGGGATCATCCAGGGACTGAGCGAGGAGGTCTCGGACATCTACGCTGCTCCCGGACTCGAGCTCTACCGGTTCAAGATCGGCACCACTCCTTCCATCGGGCTTGGAGTGGGCGCGGAGTGGGACATCTCGGATCGGCTGGGACTCGGTTTGGAATTCCGAGACCACATCTGGCGGTTCAAGTCTCCCGAGGCATTCTTCTTCCTGCCGAATCTCGCGAACTTCCTGGACAGTGGGGTGGAGGCGCCGGAGGAGTCGTTCTGGACCAACAACCTCGAGCTCAGCGCCACGCTCTCATACTACTTCTGATGCACCCCGAGGCCGCACCTGCACCGCCAGAGTCCGTCGTGGTACTCGAATCCCAGGACGGGACATGCCTGGCGCGCTGGCTCTGCACGCCCGAGCGCGTGCCCGATCTTGCGACGGGCTGGCTGTATGGCGAAGGCCTGATCGATGATCCGGACGCGGTGGCGCGATTCGAAGCGATCTCGCCCGGAACGCTGCGTGTGCATTTCCGGGACGAGGATCCGATCCGGGCAGCCCTCGCATCCCGGACCCGCGAGATCGGGCCCGCACCGTCGATCTCGATTCCTGCAGTCCCCGCGCGGCCGCGCGCGCACCGCTCCGCCCGGGAGGAGCGCCTCACCGCTCAGGCCGGGCCCATGGAATCCCCGCCGTCGAATCCGTCGCGTATCAGAGAGCTGTTCACAGAGATGTTCGAGCTGACGAGACTCAAGGAAGCGCACGGAGGAGGCCTGCACACGGGAGGTCACGCGATCGATGGCTCGCTCCGGGACATCGTCGAGGACGTCAGTCGCAGCGCGGTGGTGGACAAGCTGATCGGTGCGGCGCTCGTGGAGAATGCTCTCGGGCCGTCTTCGCTCTTCCTGCTCTCGGGCCGGATTTCAGCGACGATTGCCGCGAAGCTGGCCCGCGCCGGGGTCGGAGCGGCTGCCACGATCTCGCTACCGACGAGCCTCGCGGTCGAGATTGCCGAGCGGGAGGGCCTGTCGATCCTCGGGCGGGCTCGCCGCGAGACGCCCTATCGGTATGGTGCGTCCTGATGGCGGAGCGGAGCCAGGTGCTCGGCGTGATCCTCGCGGGTGGAGCCAACCGACGCTTCGGCTCGCACAAGGCGCTGGCCCGTATCGGAGGCGAGACCATCCTGCAGAGGACGGTCGAGGCGCTTGCACCGGCCGTTGCACGCTGTGTGATCGTCGCCAACGAGCCGGGTCCCTACCGCAACCTCGGGCTCGACATCCGGCCGGACCTGATGCCGGGCCGCGGAGTCCTCGGAGGGATTCTCACGGCAGTCCACTGGGCGGAGGAAGAGGGGCGGGCTGCGGCGCTCGTCGTGGGTTGTGACATGCCGTTTCTGTCGCCGACCCTGCTGGTCCGACTCGTGGAGGAGACGGACGCCATGGGCGTCGTAGTGCCTGCGAGTGAGGGACCCCGGGGATTCGAGCCGTTGTGCGCCTCATACGGTACGGATACCGGCGACGCGATCCGCCGCTCGCTCGATGCCGGAGAGCGGGCCATTGTCTCGTTCTTCGATGCAGTGCCGGTGCGGATCCTGGACTTCGAGACGGTTCGTGGCCACGGGGACCCGGCGAACATCTTCCTCAACGTCAACCGACCGGAAGACCGGGACCGCGCCGAACGCGTCGCGGCGGGGACACCGGAGAACGCACCTGTACCGATGGACAGTGACCATGAAACGACTTGAAACGAGGCACGTACGGTGCGTCCGGCTTCTCGCAACCGCGCTCGTATTCCTGGCCCTCGCACCGGATCCCCTGCTCTTCGGCCAGGAGTCTGCTGCCGTCGGGAGCGCCTCGCGCTCGGCGCCCGCATCCGTCTCGGGAGACGATCTGGCTGAACGCCTCCGACGGATCGTGTCCGATCCGGTGCTGACCCGTGCACATGTCGGTCTGGCCGTCCAGGTAGCGGAGACGGGCGAGGTCCTGTTCGAGAACGAAGCCGAGAAGCGCTTCGTACCCGCCAGCAATACGAAGATCGTAACAGCGGCCGTAGCACTCGATGCGCTCGGACCGGACCATCGTTGGACCACCCGTCTGGTCGCAGACGGACCGGTGAGCGATGGAGTGCTGGCCGGAGACCTGTGGATCGTCGGGGGCGGAGACCCACTCCTGTCCCGCTCTGACCTCGCCGGCTGGATTCCGCTGATCCGGGAGGCGGGGATCCGACGGATCGAAGGAGACCTGGTCGGCGACGATCGGGTGTTCGAGGAAGGACAGTGGGGCGAGGGTTGGATGTGGGACGATCTGTTCGGCGGCTGGGCCGCCGGCGTCAGCGGACTGCAGCTCCATCCGAATACGGTTCGGGCATGGCTCATTCCGGGCGCGGAGCTCGGAGATGCAGCGCGAATTCAGCTGAGGGGCGTGTCCCCGGCGCTCCCGATCGACAACCGGGTTCGCACCGGGGCACCCGGATCGGAGGTCCGCCTCAGATTCCTTCCGCCACCGGAAGGCGGCGACGTGAGACTCGAAGGGTGGGTTCCGGTCGGACCCGATTCCGTTCCCCTCTACCTCTCGACGCCGCACCCGACTCTCTACCTGCTGGACTATCTCCGTGACCGCCTGCAGAGCGAAGGCATAGTCGTCTCCGGAGCAATGCGACGAGCTGCCGCAGGAGAACGCCCCGCCTCGCCGGGCTGGTCCGTCGAGCTCCGCTCCGAGCCACTCTCGGAGGTGATCGCGGACATGCTGAAACCCTCCGACAACCAGGTCGCGGAAACGGTGCTCAGGACCGTCGGACGCGAAGCCGGCGACGGTGGTTCCGCCGAGTCGGGCATCGAGGTCGTCGAGGAGACATTGGCAGCGTGGGGCATCGAACCGGGCGCGGTATCGCTGGCAGACGGATCAGGGCTCTCGCGGTACAACGAGGTGACACCGAATGCGATGGTCAGGCTGCTCCGCGCCATGTGGCGGCATCCCGACTTCCCGATCTTCGAGTCGGCGATGCCGGTCGCGGGAGTGGACGGCACCCTTCGCCGGCGGCTGCTGGGCACACCGGGAGAGAGCAATGTAAGGGCCAAGACCGGTTCCCTCTCGTCGGTCCGTGCCCTGTCCGGCTATCTGCGCGACGGTGCCGGTGAGACCCTGATCTTCTCACTCATCCTGAACGGCTACGATGCGCCCGGCGACGTAGCGGTGGCTCTCGAAGACTTGCTGATCGAACAGCTCGCGCTCTACCGGAGGCCCGTCGCCCCGGGCTGGCCCGAATACCGGGACATGCCCTGATGGACGCCCATCCTCTCGCCGGACAGCCGGTTCCGGACTGGTTGTCGGTGGACGAGGCCCTGGAGCGGGTGCTCGCGGCCTGCCGGCCACTACCTGCCACGGAGCTGCCGATCGGAGAAGCCCTCGGCCGTGCCCTGGCCGTCGATGTCGCATCCCGCGTGAATCACCCGCCCTGGAACAACAGCGCGATGGACGGATTCGCGGTCCGCGCAGACGACGTGAGGGGAGCCACGGAAGAGGCTCCCGTGCGGCTTCCCGTGAGTGATGAGGTGCCCGCCGGTGCGTTTCCCCGGGGTCCGCTGGCTCCCGGCACCGCGGTCCGTGTGATGACCGGCGCCCCCGTCCCGGCCGGGGCGACGGGTGTCATTCGGATCGAGCATACCGACGGCGGCCCGGCAGGGAGCGTCGAGATCCGGGCTGACTCGGATGCGCGCCGGAACATCCGGGAGGCCGGCGAAGACCTGGTGCGCGGCGAGACGATTCTGGGGGCGGGCACCGAGGTCACGCCCGCCGTAATCGGATCGCTCGCGGCAATGGGTTGGCCGGAGGTCCAGGTGCGCGGCGCGCCTCGGGTCGCGGTTCTCTCGAATGGCGACGAACTGGCGGATTTCGCCGAGCTGGACGAGGTGATCGCCGGGCGGCGGATCGTGAACTCGAACGAGTATGGTCTGGCAGCGCTGATCCGCGAAGCAGGCGGACACCCGGTGCGGCTCGGTATCGCGGCGGACGACGCGAACGAGGTGCGACGAAAGATCGAATCGGCGCCGCCATTCGATGCGCTCATCACGTCTGCCGGGGTCAGCGTCGGCGACCACGACCACGTCAAGTCCGCACTCGACGCGCTCGGCCTCGAGCACGGTTTCTGGCGCGTTCGAATGCGGCCGGGGAGCCCGATCACATTCGGCGTACTCGCCGGACGTCCGGTGTTCGGGCTGCCGGGGAACCCCGTGAGCGTGATGGTCACCTTTCACCAGTTCGTTCGACCGGCGCTCCGTGCCCTCGGAGGGCACGGTCGGCTTCGGCCGCTGACGATTCGGGCCCGCGCCGCAGAGGAGATCACCTCACCGGGCGGGCTCACCTACTTCTTCCGGGTGCGCCTGGAGCAGGGTGAATCGGGGCTCGAGGCCCGACTCACGGGCCCCCAGGGATCGGGCATTCTCAGGTCCATGGTCGCCGCCGATGCTCTTGCGGTCATTCCCGAGGATCGGACCACGATCGCGGCCGGAGAAGATCTCGAACTTCTTCCGCTGAGGGAGTGGCTGGCGTGAGCGGAGTGCGACTGCTGGTCGGCACCCGCAAGGGGCTCTTCGTGGCCGTATCGGACGCCGGGCGTCGGCACTGGGCGCTGGAGGGTCCCTTCATCGAGGGCTACGAGATCTACCACGCCGCACTCGATCCGCGCGATCCGCAGACCGGATGGGCCGCGGTCAGGCACGAGGTCTGGGGCACGCACATCCACCGGACCTGCGACGGCGGCCAGAGCTGGCACCCGGTCACGGCCCGCCCCCGGTATCCGCCCGAGCTCGAGCGAGAGGTCAAGGCGATCTGGCACGTGGCGCCAGGTCCCCGGCATCGGCCGCGTCGCGTGTGGGCCGGCGTGCAGCCCGCAGGCCTGTTCCGGTCGGATGACTCGGGCGAAAGCTGGGAGTGGATCGAATCGCTCGAGGGCCACGCCTCGAGCGTCACCTGGCAGCCGGCGAAGGGCGGCCTCGCCCTTCATTCCATACAGGCCGATCCGGTGCACGAGCGTCGTCTTTACGTGGCTCTGTCGGCCGGCGGCTGCTATCGGTCCGACGATGAGGGCGGCACGTGGAGGACGATCAATCGGGGTGTGCGAGCGGATTTCCTGCCCGATCCACTCCCCGAGGCGGGACAATGCGTGCACTGCCTTCGTGCGCACCCGTCCGAATCAGGACGTCTCTATCAGCAGAATCACTGCGGCACCTATCGCAGCGACGATTCCGGGGAGAACTGGGTGGAGATTACCGCCGGCCTTCCCAGCGATTTCGGCTACGTCGTCGGGCTGGATCCTGCCGATCCGGACCGGGCCTGGGTCATTCCGGAGGAGTCCAGCCATCTGCGGGTTACCTGCGGGGCGCGGCTGCGGGTGTACGAGACACGGGACGCCGGTCGATCCTGGAAAGCACGGACGGAAGGACTGCCCCAGTCCCATGCCTACGTCACCGTGCTGCGCGAAGCGATGGCGACCGACGGGCGGGACCCGTGCGGGGTCTACTTCGGGACCGCGACGGGGCACCTGTATGCGAGCCGGGACGGCTCCCGTTGGACTCAGGTGGCGTCCCACCTCCCGAAGATCCTGTCGGTTACGACGGCGCCCACCGGTTGAGCGGAACGCCGACCTCCACGGTACGCAGAGTCAGCCTCATGCGGGCACCCATTCGAGAACGGCAGCCCCGCTGGCGTAGCCACCTCCGACCGCGGTAAGCACGATTCGGGTCGGATCCTGCAGCTCGCCGTGCTGGCCCCGCAACAGCTCGTCGAGGACGATCGGCACGGTGGAGGCGGACAGGTTCCCCAGCTTCCGGATCCGGTGCAGCACCCTGCCCCTGCTCAATTGCAGCGACTTCTCCAGTCCCCGGGTGATTCGCTCGTTCGCCTGGTGCGGCACCACGACGTCGATGTCGTCCCAGTCCAGGACCGTCCTCTCGAGGGCCCGGTCGGCGACGTCCTGCATGGTTCGAATCGCATGGCGGAGAACATTCGCGCCGCCCGCCATGCTCAACCGATGCTCCGGACCCAACGGATCACCCCACCCGAGTCCCGTAATGTTCAGGTGATCGGGCGAGTACTCGCCGGCCAGCACCGGTGCCGCCAGAAGCCGACCGGGCGACGGTCGAGCCGTGAGAACCGCAGCGCCCGCTCCGTCACCGAACAGGACCGACACCTTCGGGTCGTGCCAGTTCGTGATCCGGGTCAGCGCGTCACCCACCGTAACGAGTACGGTATCGGCCGCGCCGGACGCGATGAATGCGTACGCGCTGGCCAGAGCATGCAGGAATCCCGCGCAGGCGGAGTTCATCACATAGCCCGGCAGGTCGGTTCGATCCAGCCCGGCGGCGATCGTACAGGCCGCGTTCGGGACATCCTCCCGCGCCGTGAGCGAAGCGGCGAGGAGAAGGTCGATGTCCCCCCGGTCGATCTCCGCGTGTTCGATCGCGGCGTTGCCCGCGTGCACGTGCATCGACTCGGTGCTGGCGTCGGGCGTGTCCGGAAGCATGCGACGCTCGGCGATACCCGTGAGCTGCATGGCCCACCGGTCGAACACCTCGACCTCGTCGAGAGCGGCGACCTCGTCGGGCTCCATCCCCCGGAGGGCTCCGCGCGCCTTCTCGACGTCGAATGCCGCCCGCACCGATGGCATTTCGAACAGGTTCGCATTCGTTATGATCTCGGCAGGCAGATAATGCCCGGTACCGGCCAGGTAGACCGGCCTGAGACTCTCGCTCAACGACTCCCCCCGATTCGTGCTACGGGTTCAGATCCGGGGCGAATGCCCCGAATGACGCTCGCGCGCGGCGGGAAGATACCTGCGACTCGACCTTGTCTCAAACCAGCCGCGCGGGGCGAGATTCAATCTGCGGCCTCAGGATCATCGGGGAGAAGCCTGGCAGCCAGAATGCGTCCGACTTCATCCACCCTGTGCAGGCCTGTGAAGGACATCGCCCCGGCGCCGGCCGCGAACATCGGGACGAGATCGGCCGTATGGCTGCCCGAGGCATAGGCCAGCCTCCACCCGTCTCCGTCTGGAAGCACCGAGGTGCCTCCCGTTTCGTGGTCCGCCACGACGACCACCAGCGCGTCCGGGTGCCGATCGGCGTATTCGAGCGCGACCTTCAGGGCCGCATCGCAGTCGAGCACTTCGGACGCGACCCGGGAGAACGGCTGGTTGTCGTGCGCCAACCAGTCGATCTGTGACGCCTCGACGACGAGCAGGAACCCGTCCGGATCCCGGTCCAGTACGGCGAGGGCAGCCGTCGTCATTTCTGCCAGCGTCGGACTGCGTCGTTCGTCCGCGGCCGGCATGGCGTTTTCCGCGAACAGGCCCACGAGCCCCGAGACGTCCGAGCCCGCCGCGGCCTCGAGCTCCGCCGCGCTCGTCACCCGCTGACGGGAACTCGCGAGTGGGGCCAGGTGGTTCTCACCGTCCTCGCGCAGATCGGGATCGAAGTATGCCCTACCGCCCCCGAGCAGGACGTTGACGGGCGACGCAGCCATCTGCGCGGCGATTTCCTCGTACTCGGCACGGTCGGTCACGTGCGCTGCGAACGAGGCCGGCGTCGCGTGTACGATGCTGGATGTCGCCACCAGGCCGGTGGCCATCCCTCGACGGGCCGCCCGCTCCATCACCGTCTCCAGGGCGACGGAATCGGGACCCATGCCGATGAACCGGTTGAACGTGAGGACTCCCGTGGCATAGGCCGTCGCCGATGCGGCGCTGTCGGTCACCTTGTCCTCGATATTCCTGGTGTCTACGAGGCCGACGACGGGGAACCGCCAGAGCGCCATGGCCGGATCCGCGAGCACTCCCGCGGTCCAGTGAGCAATCCCGGTCCCATCGGCGACGAACAGGATGACGCGTGGAGGATTCTGAATCCCGTCGTGCTCGGGTCCGGCGGCGGGACTCGCACCGGCCGGCAGAATCAGGAACAGGAGAGTCACGAGTCCAACGCGCAAACCACAGCTGCCCGGTCGGAAGAGAATCCGTCGGTGTCCAGTCGGCCGGCTGGCAGGGATCGCCATGTGGGGTTCGCTCCGCGAGTGCGTCAGGGGAACGGGTCTCGAGCCGCGGATGGTAGATATGCGAAGGGCGCTCCGCGCGCCAGCGCGAAACGCCCTCCCGGTCCTGGCGAGTTGGGCTCAGTTCGGGCCCGTCCGGTACGAACCGCCACCGGCTCCGCGCGGGGGTTCGCTTCCCGGGGGAACGGGTGAAGCGTTGCGCGGCCGCTGCCTCCCGTCGTACCCGGGCGGGGTCCCGGCCCCGGTCGGGTCGTTCCGCATGCGCTCCATGGCCCGGACCCTGACCTGGTCGAACGCTGCAGCCGGGTCTTCACCCATCCGGATCCGCCGACGTACGGCCGCCGAGAAGTTCAGCATCCCCTGCTCCGTAGTTCCCCGCCGCATCCCTTCTCGTACCGCTTCGAGGGCCTGGTCCGCCGGCACGCCGGCCTCGGCCAGGTCGCCCAGCACCAGCATGGGCACGGCCAGCCCACGGCTGCCGTTACCGCCCGCCTCGCCGGCGAGATTCCGTATGGCCTCGGGCGACACTCCGCGGCGCACGGCCTCGGCCGTGGCGGCGAGACTCGGGCCGTCCCGACGATCCATGCCACCGGCGGAGAGCAGATCGTTCGCCTCGCGAAGCCGACGAGAGTAGTCCTCCAGCGCCCCGACGATCCGATCGGGCGGCACGCCCTTGGCGATTCCTTCCATCGCCTTCCGACGGATCAACTGCGGCGGGATCCCTTCCCGACCCAGCTCGCCCGCCATCTCACGGATCCGATCCAGGTCACCGGGCGGCAACGCATCCTGCAATCTCTCACGTGTACGCTCCGCATCCGGCACACCGGTTTCCTGGCCGCTGGCAGGACTCACGTTCGGAATGATCCCGATCGCTGCCGCGAGAACAACCAGGTTCCCGAATCGAATGACCTTCGCCGTTGCTGACATCGTCATACCGTCCTGTGCTTGATACATGGCCCGATTCCATCCAGGCGCTCAATACAAAGACGCTCCCCGGGGTTCGTGCGTCACGGTTCGGTCACCACGAGCGTCGCCTGCTCGCGGCCCCACTCGTCCATCGTCCGCCCCTGGACCTCATCCGGCAGGTACCACGTGCCGTCCACCAGGAATCCGAAGCGGTGAAGCCCGGGCTCCACCGAGACGGTGACCCCCCAACCGTCATCGCCCCTCAGCATCGAAAGCGGCTCCCACTCGAGAAAGTCGGCGACCAGTTCCACGACGGTCGCGTGCGGCGCGTCGAGGTGGAAGCTCACGTGCGCCGGCGCCCCCTCTTCGATCCGGTAGATCCCGGGCTGCTCGTCACCGAATCGCGCTGCGGACCAGGACAGGAACGCGCCCGCGCTGCCGGCAGCCGGTGTATCGAGCAGCGGATCGGGAGCGTAACGCCCGCCGTTCCCACGGAATGCGAGGTCCGGCCCGAGAGGGAGAAACAACCCCAGAGCGAACAGAAACTCCGAACCGGTCGGGGTATCCCAGAGCCCCAGGTCGAGATCCCACAGACTCCCGCCGATCGCGAATCTCACGCCCGCGCCGACTCCGTAGTAGTCGCCCTGCTCGGCCGTGTAGCCCTCGAGACGCAGTCGGGGTTCGAATGCACGAAGGCGATGCCAGAACTCCAGCCGGCCACCCCATGACCACAGGTCCGTGACGATTTCCTGGCGACGGTCCAGAGAAACGCGAGATCGACCGATCGCACCTCGACCCACGAGGCGCACAGTCGTCGCCCCCACAGCGAATCGGGCGGCGGGCTCGGCCTCCAGCAGGGCAGCATCGTACGGAGACGGATCCCCGACCGAGAAGAATTCGCCTCCGAGAGACAGATCCAGCCAGAGCGGACCCGAGACCGGAATCGATCCTTCGGCGGCCGTTCCCAGTGACACCCAGCTCGAGCCATCGGATACCAGGCTGAGTCCTGTCGCACCGGAGAGAGACCAGGACGCTCGATCGCCTATGGGCAGGCCGAGACGTCCGCCCAGAAACAGATATGGAGTGGACTCCGCGGTCACCGAAGCCGGTGGAAGCGAATAGGAGAATCCGGCGTCGAGCAGCAGGCCACCCGATTGGCACCAGGCAGTTCCGGGAGCGCAGGGTCCGAACGCGATCAAGGCGGCCGCGAGCGGCGGCGCCACGCGCCCGGACCCCACCGGGATCACGTGCCGGAGATCTCGGTTACGGCAAGCAGGGAATTCTGCCGTCCGAAACCATCATCGCGGGATACGGCCGCGTTCGGATCGGAGATCCACTCCGAGCCATCGATGACGAACATGTATTCGTGAACACCGGGCTCCAGTGGTACTCTCCCCGACCAGACTCCATCTCCGTCGGGGTCGGAGAGCTCGATCGCCGGTTGCCACTCGCTGAAGTCCCCGGCAAGGTGAACCGACTCGGCACCATCTGCCTGAACGACGAACTGAACGTAGACGCTCCCGGCCGGGACACCCGGGTCCATCTCCAGTCCCGTGCCCGTTCCGGTCCAGGGACGCAGGACGACGAGCGCGAGTGCAGCCGCCAGGCCGAGCGCGGCGATCGGCGAAACCCGGACCGATCTGGGCCGTACGGCCCAGTCCAGCCAGGCCGGCCGTCGGGCGCTCGAATCCGGTCCCTGTGCTCCCGAGGATGACCGGGACTCTCGAATCGCTCCAAGGACCCGGGATTCGAATCCGACGGGTGCGCCGGCTGGAGCGGACCGCGAAACCTCACCCAGCAGCCGGTCCCACTCTTCAGCCTTTTGCCGAAGTCCCAGCGGCAAGTCCTGCAGTCGCAGTTCTCCGTCCAGATATGCCTGGATTCTCTGATCGATCTCACTCACTTCAAGTCCTCCAGCAGTTCCTGCAATCCATCACGTGCACGGTGCACGCGCATCTTCAAGGCCGGAACCGACACTCCGAGCAGTTCCCCCATCTCCTGGTACGACAGCCCCTCGACATGCTTCATCACGAAGGCCTCTCGATGTTCGAAAGGGAGTCGCCGAAGAGCCAGATCGATCCTCGCCCGGATGCCTTTCAGATCGAGAGCCTCTCCGGGATCGCCGACACCCGTCTCGAGACTCGGCACGTCATCGAGAGACAGTCGATTCCGCCGCCGCCCCTTCAGGTGGTCCTTGCAGGCATTTGCCGTGATCCGGAAGAGCCAGGCGCCGACACGGCTCGGATTCTGACATCCCGCCAGGTTACGGTGCGCCTTGATCAGCGCCGTTTGAACGATATCCTCGGCATCATCGGCTCCACCGCTCATGCGCTCGGCATGACGGTACAGGAGGTCCTGATAGCGCCTGACGATCTCGCCGAATGCGGCTTCCGAGCCGGCGAGGGAATCCCTGACCAGCTCAGCGTCGGTCCGTTGCCTCGCTTCTGCCCCCAGCACCTGTCTCCTCTGCTGGACTACCAGCCGATACTCGGCGGTCGACTGCCGCCGTGAAACGGGCGATCCACCCCCAAGACGACTGGAATCGCTCGATCGTCACACGAAATCGGATTACGCCCGTACCGAACGATGCGACTCCCCCGCGGGTCGGGCCAGTAGGCGCGGCCCGGGAAACTCATCGGCCCGGCCGGGCCGGGTGACAGCCGCGCGGCACGGGTAGTATGTTCTCGGCCATGAACACGATCCATGACCTGCCGACCCCGGCGCTTCTCCTCGACCTCGATGTCCTCGAGGCGAATCTCCGGGAGATGGCCGATCGGTGCCGGGATCTCGGAGTCCGGCTTCGACCGCACATCAAGACCCACAAGTGCGTCGAGATCGGCCTGGGCCAGCGGGAGCTCGGGGCTTCCGGCATTACCGTAAGCACGTTGTACGAGGCCCGGGTGTTCGCCGATGCCGGCTTCGACGACATCACCTGGGCGTTTCCGTTCGTGCCTTCGCGCGTCGCCGAAGCGGTCGAACTGGCCGAACGAATCAGACTCGGTGTGACGGTGGACTCGCCGGAAGCGGTCGACCTGCTGCAGTCGACCGGTTCGCCCTTCCGGGTGTGGGTGAAAGTGAATGCCGGCTACGGGAGGGCCGGAGTGTCGCCCGACACCGATGAAGCGATTCAGCTGGCCGATCGCATCGGTTCCGCACCCGAGCTCGAATTCGCCGGACTCCTGTCGCACTCCGGGAACGCGTATCACGCGACCTCGCCGGCGCACATCGTGCGAATCGCGCATGACGAGAGGGATGTACTGGTTGCGCTCGGGGAACGTATTCGGGCGCTTGGGACGGAAGTCCTCGACCTCAGCGGCGGTTCGACGCCCTCCATGGCGCAGGCTCGGGATCTGTCGGGCATGACGGAGGTTCGACCCGGAAACTACGCACTGTACGACTGGACGCAGGTCGCGCTCCAGTCGTGCTCGCTCGACCAGTGCGCAGCGACCGTCCTCGCGAGCGTAGTCTCGTCCCATTCCGGAGAGGGGCGATCGGTCGTGGACGCGGGCGCGCTCGCCCTGTCGGCCGATCCCGGACCGGCACAACTGCAAGGCGCCGGAATGGGGGTCCTGCTCGACCCGGATCGCCCCGGGAAGATCCTGCAGAACGCAAGGATGCGGACACTGTCACAGGAGCACGGAATCGTGAACGGCGTGCTGCCCGCAGGTCACCGGGTTCGAATCGTTCCGAACCACTCCTGCCTCGCTGTGGCTTGTTTTGACGCGTTTTTCGTGATTCGCGGGGAGGAAGTACTGGACCGCTGGACGATCCACCGCGGTCGCTGAGGGCTGGTGGCACGCAGAATGCGCGGGACCTGGCAGCAGAAGTCCGCGCCCGGAGATCGATTTCCTGGCCCGTAACGAGCGTAACGCACGAGACATCCGTTCGGCCCGCGGAGTCCGCGCTACAACGCGGCGGTAGCTGAGAGTGGTACCAGAAAAGAACTCCAGAGGCCTTTATGGTCTGCGGTACCTGTCGATCGTCGCCATCGTCACGATCGGTCTCGGCATCGTAGCGTGGGTCATGCAGAATCGTCAGCTCGCGCTGGCCGCGGGCGTGATGGGCCTCTACGCACTGCACCTGCTCAGCATTCGCTACATCCTGGACAATCAGAATCAGCACAGCGAGGCTCTGCAGTCGCAATGGGAGCTGCTTCAGCGACTCGTGGATCCCACAGAGCCGATTCAGGGCTCGGTCGCGCCGGAGGTCATATCGGCCATGAACGACCGGCCGGAGACCAACGGGGCGAACGACGATGCCTCGCGATCCTGGCCTCCGCTGGGACTGCCGCTCTCGACGATCGACTCGCAACCCGAGCTCTCCATCCCGGCCGAGCTGGAGATGCCCTCGTTTTCCGTCATACCACAGACACCGGATGCCAGCGAGGAGACGATATCACCACGATCGCCGGGGGAGGCGCCGACCGAGGCGTCCGCGGTCGAGTCCGAGCCCGCCATGACCCAGTTCCGGCCCGTGGACGGACCTCACCAGGCTGCCGAGGTTCCGATTCCTCGCCATTTCGCGCTGGGCACCGTGGCCCTGATCCGCCAGTTGCTCACGCCGTCCGAAGTTGCGCGAATCCTCATGGAGCAGCGGCGGCAGCCTGATAAGCGATTCGCCACGCTCGCGGTAGAGATGGGCCTTCTCGAGGATTCTCAGCGGGAAGAGCTGTTGCTGGCCCAGCAGGAAGGTCTGTTCACCGAGGACGAAATGCGCAGGGCGCGCGAGGGCTTGCGACAATTCCGGGAATCCACTGCGAGAGCGATTTCGGACCTGACGTGAGCGTGAGAGCCGCGGGTCAGGCTCTCGAATCCCGCATTCAACCAGATCTCCTCGATTCGATCCGGGCCTCCGCGGCCCGCAACGAGCCGAGCACGCCGATCAAGGTCACCCCCAGAGTGAGTGCGAGCGCGACGGCTGCCTCGGAAAATGTGACCGATCGGGGCGCTCGCCCCGGCAGGCCGCTCACGAAGTAGTCCCGCAACGCCCAGCCCTGACAGAGAACCACCGTTCCCAGGCTCGTCAGTGCCCCGAGCATGTACAGGAGTCCGCCGATCGAGGTAGGGATCTGTGCGGCGTTCTCGGACTCGAACACGGGGAAGAATACGCCCCAGGCGAGGGCCTGTGCGGTGAACGTTGCCGTAATCAGGACGATAGAGACGATCGAGAGGGCGAAGAGAATCGGTGGTACCTGCAGCACCAGGTTGGTCAGCACCGTCAGAATCAGCGCGAGGGTGGTGAGAGGCACGAGACCCGTCCAGAACTTCGACATGAGGACCTCACCGGCTTCCACCGGCGAGCTGCGGAGCAGCCAGAGCGTTCGACCTTCGAGGCTGAAAGCCGGAAACACGAAGCGGCCCGCGATCGCGGCAATGACGAATCCCGTCAGCGCGAGGTTGAGAAACAGGACGAGGGTCGTCAGGTAGCGGGAAATCGTCGTCCCGGCGTTCAGCGGCAACGCACCCATGTTGTACACGTACACCACGACGAGAACCGCGAGGATGATCAGCTGCGACCACTGGGTGGTATCCCGGAAGAAGGTCCTGACATCCTTCAGGACCAGCTCCCGGCGACGCACCGTCAGACCTGACAGAAGCCGCGCGAGTGCCGCACTCCTTCCCGAACTGCGGACCCGCTGTTCATCGCCCTCCTGTGCCCGGGTGAAGCAGGTCGGGTAGAGCCGGCCATGGAGGGCCGCGCCGAGCGTGGTCAGTCCGGCGGCCGTGCTCCACAGGAGCAGCCAGGTGAGGACGTCGGAGCCGCTTTCCAGGCCACCGACCAGTGCGTCGGCGGTCCACTGCGAGGGCAGCCAGGGAGAGGAAGGCCCGCGGAGCGACTCGAGGAAGCCAACCAGGTTCCGGTAGGACTCCGGATTCACGAGTCGTTCGGGTCGCAGCACCCGAAGAACGAGTACGATCACGGCGATCGCCCCCAGACCCGCGACGAGAAGGATGTCGCGTGACCGACGCGCCGGGAACACGCGGACGAGCAGCAACGTGAACGCGCTTCCGAGGGCGGCCGGGATCAGGAGAAACGGCAGCAGCGCACCGATGGAGATCGGGAGGAAGACGATTCCCGCGTCGAACACGCTCGCGTATGCCGCCAGTACGGGAACGAGAATCAGGAGCACCATCCACGACGAGCTGACCAGGGTCTCGGTCAGTCGCGCGAGGTAGAGGGACAGACCATCGACCGGCGCAGCCCGCAGCGCGGGCAGATCGCGGGCCAGAAAGAACCCCGACAGGGCACCGATCACGTTCGAAAGAAGCAGCAGGCCGAAGAAGATCAGCAGGCCCAGCGCCAGTAGACGAGAAGCAAGCAGCGGCCCGATGTCTTCCACCTGTCGCAGCGCGGCGAGAAACCGGGCGAGCGTGAGATATACGACCGGCCAGGCGGCAGCCGCGAGGGCGCCCAGCAGCAGGAACCGGCCGAGCCGTGACCGGGCACGGGACGCGCGCCGCCAGGCCGAGAGCCACTTGGGCTTCAACAGCAGACGATACTCCTCTGCGATGCTCACCCGAGAGCGTCCAGCAAGGAGGCGATCCGGTGATCCGTCTCACCGCGCGTGATCCTGAGGAACAGCTGTTCGAGGCCCGCATCGCGCGACTCTGCAGCCCGACGAAGATCCTCCATCGTACCGGCCACGGCGATCTGTCCGCGATCAATGATCGCCATTTCGTCGCAGAGTACTTCCGCCAGCTCGAGCGTGTGGGTCGAAACCAGAATGGTCCCTCCCCGGTCGGCGAACTCGCGCAGGAGGTCCTTCAGAATCCGGGCCGATCTCGGATCGAGTCCTACCATGGGTTCATCGATCACGAGCACCCGGGGCGCGTGAACCAGGGCCGAAGAGAGAATGAGCTTCTGGCGCATGCCGTGGCTGTAGGACTCCACGAGCTGGTCCTTCCAGGGCACCAGGTCCCACAACTCGAGCAACTCGTCGATTCGCGTTTCGATCACGCTGCCCGACATCCCGTGCAGACCCGCCGTGAATCGGAGCAGCTCACCTCCCGTCAGCTTCTCGTAGACGAACGGCCGATCGGGGACGAATCCCAGCATGGCCCGGGTCGCCAGCGGCTCCTCGGCCATGTCGAGTCCCCCGATACGTACCTCGCCCGAGTCCGGCTCGAGAATTCCGGCGATCATCCGGAGCGTGGTCGTCTTCCCCGCTCCGTTCGGCCCCAGGAGCCCCGTGATCCGACCCTTCGGGATGGACAGGCTCAGGGAATCGACGGCGACGAAGTCCCCGTACCGCTTCGTGAGTGACGCGAGCTCGATCAACGCGGCACCTCCGCCATGTCCGGTTCCTCGAAGAAGGCGAGCTCGAAGGCGGTCCGGTGGTAGCGCAGCCCCCCCGGCTCTTCGGCCTCGACGACCCTCCCGTCCACGTCCACCCAGACGGGCAGCACCACAGATCCCTCGATACGATCGAGTCGCCATGCCTCGATCGTATCCTGACGGACCGCGATCCAGCGCCCGGTTCCGGCTTCCGTATCGGCGCTGTCCGCCCAGATGCGGGCGGCTCTCTCGCGCACCACCAGCGAAACTTCGCGCACGGAGGCGGTAGCGGGATCGAGCAGGACGACCGATAGCTCTCGACCGACTTCCCTGGCCCGGATGTCGGCGGCGAAGCGCAACGGCCAGCTGCCGGCGAGCTGCGGACGCTCGGCGACTCGGATCCGGCCGCCGGGTCGAAGCACGACCGCACTGTCTCCCAGCGTTCGGACCTCCAGACGGGTGGAGTCGGCGCCCCAGAGTCCGACGTAAGCGAGACTGTCGAGGGCTCCACTCGCGTCCAGCCATGCAACGAGATCCGTGTCCATTCGGCCGGCGGCTCCCAGCGGAACGACCCGGCGCGACGTTCTCTCCCGCAGGACGAAACCGGCGCCGAGCGGCAGCGTGTCGAGTTCCCGCCTGGCCCACCCTGCCCGGTCCTCGCCGCGATACAGGGCGAACCAGGATTCGCCCGGAGGCAGGATTCGCGCGGCCGTGGCCAGACGTTCCGCCGCCGGCACGCGAAGCGTTCGCCAGGCGTGTGCCGAGAGCGCCGCCGCCCAGATAACCAGGATGGCCGCGGCGACGGTCCGGCGTCCCGGAGCCATGGACATCAGAGACGCGACGTGGAGGTCGGGCCGGCATCACCACCGGCGCTGCGACTCCGGGCCCGCGCCAGGGCGGCCGGATCATCGACGTCGATCGGCGCCAGGGCGTCCACCGTGACTTCGCGCGCTTCGAGCCCGAGCGCGGAGAGTCGGTCCCAGTTCGATTGCGATCCCTCGGGCTTCGAGGAGAGGTCTATCGCCCGTGCCCATGCCTCTCTGGCGACGAGAACCGGGTGGCCGGGACGGTCGCGGTACCGGGCTCGCACCAGTTCGGCCCCGCTCTCGCGCCACTTCTCAACCACCGACCTGACCGTCTCCGCACTCGCTCCGGGTTCGTCGCCGAGCAGAATGACCGCAGCATGCGTTTCCTGCGACCGACGCGCCGCCTTGAGACCGGTCCCCAGGGTCGAGAATCGCCCCTGCCTCCACTCTTCGTGGGATACCGGGATGACGCCCGAACCCTCGAGCTGCTGCTCCAGTTGCGGCGCGTCGGCGCCTACGATCACGTAGATCGGTGCCAGATCGGCACGACGTGCCGTTTCGACGACCGCATCGATCACGACACCTTTGCCCCACGGCTGAAGGAGTTTCGTCATACCGGGCATGCGCGAGGAAGCGCCGGCCGCCAGCACGAGTCCGGCTACATCCCGGGTCGCCGGCGACCGGGTCACGAGCCCGGACCATCCTGAAGCTTCCAGTGCCGAATCACCTCGGCGAGGATCGAGATCGCAATCTCGTGAGGCGTGTCGGCCCCGATATCCAGGCCGATCGGACCACGGACGTCCTCGACCTCGGATGGGTCGATTCCCGCTTCGACCAGCGCCGCCCTCCGGGCCTGCTGCGTTCTCCGCCCCCCGAGCAGACCCACGTAACCGGCGCCTCCTTCCAGTGCGGCCCGGAGCGCCTCCACGTCCAGGCGCGGCTCGTGAGCCAGGACCGCAACGGCGTCGCCCGCCCCCAGCCCGACCTCGGCGAACGCCGCCGCGGGCTCGGTCCCGATGGTATCGGCCCCCGCTCCGGCTGCTCTCAGAGCGAGCGTCTCTCTCGGTTCCACGACCGTGACGGACAGTCCCGCGACCCGGCCGAGCTCTGCGAGCGCGATCGCGGTTGCCGTCGCTCCCACGGCGAACAGCCGCGGCGGCAGCAGTATCGGTTCGACGAACAATCGTTCGCCGGACCCGAGCAGCTCAACGGCCGGACGCGACCTCGACTGGAGTGCCTGCTCCGCGCGTTCGCTCGCGTGTCGGTCCCTGGCCGTGTCACCAACCGTCCCGATGCGCTCTCCGTCTTGCGTGATGATCAGCTGTCGACCCGGGGTCGGTTGGGTGAGATCGGTCACCAGCACGCCTTCTCGGCCGCGAGCCACGGCATCCGAGAGCCACTCCCACACCGGGTCACCGGATTCCACGCGACTCACCAGCACTTCGATCTCGCCTCCACAGGAGAGACCGACCGCGGCGGCGTCCGAGTCGGTGATGCCGTATCGAACGATCCGCGGCGTTGCTCCGTCGGCCACCGTCCGGATGTGCTCGCTCAGGTCGGCCTCCACGCACCCGGCCGAGATCGAACCGGCCGTGCTTCCACCCGGTCCGACCGTGAACCTCGCACCGGGGGCCCGCGGCGCCGAACGCCAGGCATCGACCAGCAGTGCGACGCCGGTCGAATCGCCGCTCGCCCTTCCCTTCTGTACGAACTCCAGCACCTCGTTGACGCTCATGGACTACATTTTCGGATGCTCCCTTCCGCCGCGACAGCCCGAAGCCGCTTGACGCTTCAGCGACGGCTCCTTCAGCTTCGGGATTCGAATTCAACCGAAGGAAGGCATTTGACCGTCACGCTGGAGAAGAGTTTCCGGGTGGACCGGGACCGCGAGGTGGTCTGGCGGTTCCTGACCGATCCGGCCAACGTCGCGGCCTGCTTGCCGGGAGCGCGGCTCGTGCGCGTGATGGACGAGCGGAGCTTCGAAGGCGAAGTGAAGTTGAAGCTCGGCCCGTTCGGGCTGGTGTTCCGGGGACTGGCGCGTTTCACGGAACTCGATCCGGTGGCGAGGTACGCCAGACTGGAAGCAACGGCGTCGGAGCTCAAGGGGTGGGGAGACGGAGAAATGTGGATGCGCAGCCGTCTGCTCTCCGAAGAGGGGGCAACGCGGATCGAGCTCGAGCAGTCCTTCCGGGTGTCGGGCCGGCTGTCGGGCGTCGTCGCCACCGGCCTGCTTCGGGGCGCGGCCGACTTCGTCCTTACCCGTTTCGCAGCTTGCGTGCGCTCACGGATCGAGAGCGAGAGAGTCTGACGGTCTGACGCTCAGACGACGCGGTGGACCTCGGTCAGCTGGCCGTCTTCCTGAAGGACGAACATCCCCGAGATACCGAGCGCCTTCTCGGAGGACCCCCCGAACACCACCGCGGCGTCGCTGCCCAGGGTGCGCGCCGCCCCGAGAGCCTTCCTGGCGCGGAGCAGAAGCTGAGCCGTGCTCTCGACGTCCTCGTCGTAGCCTGCAATGCCCGCGTTCAGCCGCAGCCGTCCATCCCAGGGAGAGGGTCGAGTCTCGATCTCCGCCAGAACTCGGGTCGTGAACGCCCAGGCGCCGGGTACCCCTTCGCCCTGGAGAACGACGATGAAGGTCCGGTCGTCGAGTCGCCCGACGACGTTCATAGCGCGGGTCTCCGAGTGCAGCGTCTCGGCTGTCGTGCCCAGCGCCTCCGCCTCGACCTTCGGCCCTTCGATGGCCACGTAGTCATCGAGGTCGGCGACCTCGAAGAGCACGACCGTAAGTGGGGGGCGGCGCCGGGCACCGGCGAACAGCTTCTCCAGGAAGAACTGGAGCGAGGCGCCGGACGGGAGTCTGTCCAGCTCGGCGGACACACGGAGGCGCAGTGACCCGGTCAGCTCGGATTCCAGCTCGCGTCCCCAGCTCTCGCAGAGGATCCCGGCACCGAGGGCGGCAGCCGCAAGCGAGACGATCACCGCGCCCATGGCGATCCAGTCCGGAGGGGTCCCGTCGCGGACGCTGACCGCAAAGGTCGTGAGCAGTATCGGAACGGCCGCCCAGGTGAGTCCGTACAGGGCGCCCAGCCACCCGAGGTGGCGAGTTGCGAGAAATACGGGAACCAGCCCGAGGAGCCAGACGAGGTTGATCCACGCTCCTGCCTCGGGCGGAGCCACGAGCCTCAGCGCTGCTGCGATCAGTGGCGCCGCGACACTCAGGACGAACGGAATGCTCGGCATCTGACCTCCCGGGCCCCGGCACTCCGGGGCTACACCTGCGTCAACCGTCTGATGCGCGCAATTTCCGGACCGCTTCGGTCAGTTCGGGCACGACCTCGAAGGCATCTCCCACGATGCCGTAATTGGCGACGTCGAAGATCGGTGCTTCCGGGTCCTTGTTCACGGCCACGATCACGTTCGCAGTGCGCATTCCGGCGAGATGCTGGATCGCTCCGCTGATTCCGATCGCGAAGTACAGGCTCGGAGATACGACCTTTCCCGTCTGGCCCACCTGCTCGCCATGGGGGCGCCAGCCGGCGTCCACGACGGCGCGGCTCGCGCCCAGCGTGGCGTCGGGACCCAGTGCTTCGACCAGTTGCTCGAGGACATCCCACCTCTCGGGTCCCTGCAGCCCCCGGCCGCCGGAGACGACAATGTCCGCCTCCCGCACATCGAGACGACCGCGCTCGCCCTGTTCGATCGGCCCGACTCGGGTCTTCGCCTGCAGGTCCGGCAGCGCCGGGCGCTCGACGGCTCCCGTCGCGGCGCGCTCGGTGACCGGGAATACGTTGGGACGGATCGACAGGAGGGCCGGCGAATCCCGGAATCGGAGCCGGGCATAGGCCTTTCCGGCATAGACCGGTCGTGTCACCACGATCGCCCCGTCCTCGACCGAGAGTTCCGTCACTTCGCTGGCCAGCGAGCGCCGCAGGCGCCCTGCCGCACGTGCCGACACGTCCTTGCCCTGCGCGGACGCCGGGAACACGATCGCCGCCGGCGAAAGCTCTTCCACCAGGTGCTCGATTACGGCTACGGCCACGTCCGGGCTGTATGCGCTCAGAGAGTCGGATTCCACTACGACGATCCGCTCCGCGCCGAATGCCGCCAACGACTGCGCCGCTTCCGCCGTACCAGGTCCACCGAATGCGAGCGCGACCGCCGAGCCCCCGAGCTCTGCGGCCAGCGAACTGGCCGCAGACACGGCCTCCCGCGCCACGGGGCGCGGTGTTCCGTCGCGCATCTCAACGTAAGCGATCACATCCGCCATCAGAGCACCTTCACTTCCTCCCGGAGTCTCCTGACGAGCTCGGGCACGGCCTCGGCTCCTTCGCCGAGGATCTGCGGTTCGGGCCGCGCCGGAGGTCCGCTGAGCTCCAGCAGTTCCAGTCCTCCCTCGATGAGGGTGACATCCTTCTCCTCGAGCGGCTTCTTCTTTGCGGCCATGATTCCCTTGAGACTGGGATATCGGGGCTCATTGAGTCCCTTTTGCGCCGCGATGATCCCCGGCAGCTCGAACTCCACAGTCTCGTGGCCTCCCTCGACTTCCCGCCGGGCCAGCGCACGGCCCCCTTCGACATCGAGGGAAACGACCACCGTGGCCACCGGAAGTCCCAGGATTTCGGCGACCATCGCGGGCACCTGCATTCCGTCGTCATCGATCGCCTGCTTTCCGAACAGCAGGAGATCGAACGGTCGATCCCGGATCTCGTCGGCCAGCGCCACGGCAACGGGAAGACCGTCGAATCCCGTCTCGGACCGCAGGAGCACCGCTTCGTCGGCTCCCATCGCCAGCGCCTGGCGCAGCGTCTCCCGCGCGTCATCGCCGCCGACCGTCAGTACGGTGACGCTGCCCTCGCCCGCCGCCTCCTTGCGCCGGATCGCTTCCTCCAGGGCATACTTGTCGTACTCGTTCATGTCGAACTTGACGCCCGAGCGGTCGACCGAGAGGCCGTCGGAGGCGATGCGAACTCTCGTCTCGGAATCCGGCACCCTCTTTATGCACACGATGGAATTCACTGTCACTCATCCCTCTTGGGTTCCGTATCATCACCTGGATCTGCATCCGGCCGCGGATCTGTCAGATCCCGAACCCCCTGATGCGACCGGTCTCTTCGTCGGTCAGGCAGTACAGTCGGCAGGAGACGAGGTCGATGAGGTCGTCGGTGACCTGGATCTCCGTGCGGATCCGCTCCCGGTCTTCGTCGTCATCGGGCCGCGTCGTCCTCAACTCTACCAGGCGTCCCGCCAGCCAGAGCAGGAAATCGTGGGCTACATCTCTGTGTTCCCTGTCGCGATCCGGCTCTCCGTTGTCAGACCGCGGCAGCAAGGCATCGACCAGCGTGAGCAGGCCCGGGAATACCATTTCGGTCAACTCTCCATCCGAGATGCGCTCCTCGTCGGTGAGCTGTTCCCAGTTGAGCTCGTTCCAGTAGAGGTCGCACGCATCCTCGAACAGATGCTTTCGCGATGCCGGGGCCGTCGGCCTGACGATGATGTCATCGGGGTCCAGCTCCCGGTCCAGCAGGCGCCGGAGAGCACGCACGCGCTCCTCGACCAGGGTTCGCGCCGCGAGGTCGAATCCTGGAGCTGTCTGCGGGACGGACCCCGGCATCGGGCCGTCCGTCGTATCCTGCCCGCCGTCGTCGGACATGAAATCGTTCATCTCTCACCTGTCCATGAGGAGTGCTGCGAAGATGCGATGGGCGTGCCGGCGCGGCAAGAAAGCTCTCAGGCCCTGCCGGAATCCTGAATCGCCGCTCTGAGCCTGTCGAGATTCCGTCGATCGGACTCGATCGGATCGTCTCCCTTCGGTGTCTCGAGAATGCCGGGGATCCGACGCACGCGAGGATCGGACAGCAGTGCTCCAAAGGCCTCGATGCCGATCTCTCCCTCGCCGATCTCCGCGTGGCGGTCGCGCCGGCTCGCCAGTTCTCCGACCGAATCGTTCAGATGGAAGAGCAGGAGCCGATCGAGCCCGATCTCCCGGTCGAACTGGTCGAGCACGGCAGCCGGGTCGCTCCGCAGGTCGTAGCCCGCTGCGAAGACGTGTGCGGTGTCCAGACACACGCCGACCCGGTTCGCCACTCTCGCCGGGATGGCCTCGAGGAGCGCGGCGAGTTCGGAGAACTGCCACCCGAGCGCCGTCCCCGATCCGGCAGTCGTCTCGAACAGGACCGTGGTGCTCCCCGGGGCTGCCTCGAGGGCCTCGGCGACGGCCCGGGCATTCTGCCGGAGTGCCCCCGACCGATCGCCGCCGGTGGCGTTTCCGGGGTGCGTGACGAGATAGTCGAGGCCGAGGAGACAGGCACGCTCCAGCTCTCCGTGAAACGCCGCTTTGGAGCGGTTCAGAAGCTCGGGCTTGTGGGTGGCCAGATTGATCAGGTAGCTGTCGTGCGCGACTGTAACGCGTATACGCTGCTCGGCAGTCTCCGTGCGAAAACTCGACGCTGCCCGTTCATCGATCGTGCTGTCGGCCCAACGCTGGGGCGGAGAGGTGAAAATCTGAAGTGCATCACCTCCGGATTCCCGGGCCCGTCCCGGTGCAAACGCGACCCCGCCCGTGGTTGACACGTGGGAACCCAGTGTCGGGCTGCCCGTTTCACGGCGCTCGTCTTGCCCCTGATTCATTGCTTCCTCTAGCATCCCCTGTCCGTGCACCTGCAACACCCGCTGGAGGGGATGTGTTCTTGAGAGTGCGAGTTCGTGAACGCAGCGATCCGGCCCCGTACGAATATGGGCTCGGCGCTCCGTGCGGCGCCAACGGACCTCGCCGGGGCATTGCCCGGTGACACGAGTCGTGCCGGACACGATCGCACTCGACGAGCCCTCGCTCGTCCGGCAGGTGAAGGCCGGTGATGAGACGGCGTTCGGTACGCTCGTCGAGCGGTACATGGACACGGGGTTCGCCGCGGCGCTGTCGGTGCTCGGCAACCCGCACGACGCGGAAGATGCGGTTCAGAACGCGTTTATTCGAGCCCTTGAACGAATTGACCAGCTGAAGCCCGGCAGCCCGTTCGGACCGTGGTTCTTCAGGGTGCTTCGCTCCACGGCACTGAACCTGAGACGGAGAGAAATACTCAGGACTCACGAGGAAATCCCGGCCTCGGCCTCGGCGGGATCGAATCCGGCGAAGGAGTGGGAGAAGGGTCTGACGCGGCAGGCAGTGCTGAATGCACTGTCCGAGCTGCCGGAGATGCAGCGGCTGGCGGTGACCCTCTATGACCTCGAGGGCTACAGCCACAGGGAGATCGCCGAGATCCTGGACATAGCCGTCGGCACCTCCCGGGCCCATGTACACCACGGGCGCAAGTCGCTGAGACTCCGATTGGGAGAAGAATTCGTTCCCATGGACGACGAAGAACGGAAGGACGATCGAGCACGATGAACGACAGGAGAGGTAAGCCGGCAAAGCGACCCCGATGGGTCGCGGAACTGCGCCCGGATGACCTGACCCGGCAACGTCTCAAGCGTTCGATTGCCGATGCGGCGAGGCCCGTGCTGGAGGCTCGACGGCTCACGTGGTGGGACGTCGCATCCAGCTGGGCGTCACTGCTGATTCCCGTCGCCGCGAGCATCGCGTTGCTCATCGCCGGCCTCGCGATCGGCGACCGTCCGGCATCGCGGACCGCTTCGACGACAGCGTTCTCAGCCGACACCCTCGGCTACGAGGAGTTCGTGGATTGGGCGTCGGCCGAGGAACTTCCGCGTGCCTTCCCGGGCGACTCTCTCGCCGATCTCGACGTCGTTCTCACGGCGATCACTACAGAGCCTTGAGCGTGGGAAACCAGGGAGTCCGGGTCGCGCTGCTCCTTCTCGTCACGTTTGCGGCGGGAGCGGCAGCCGGCATCGCAATCGATCGCCGCATGGTGGAGAGCGAGTCGGGCCCGGATTCCGGCGAACTGCGGTCGGACAACCGCGAACGCGGTCGGCAGACGACGATCGAGAGATTCGCCGACGAGCTGGAGCTCACGGAAGAGCAGAGGGCGCTCATAGCTCCGATCCTGGTGGACACGCGTGCCCGGATGAGCGAGGTATTCGATCGTGTCAGGCCGGAATACGACACCGTCGTCGACTCGGCTCGCGCTCGCATCGAAGCGATCCTCACCCCAGAGCAGGTACGTATGTATCGCCAGCTTCTCGAGGAGCGGCGCGGCGGATCTCGGGGAGATGACTGATCCGGAACCGGGGAATCAGTGATCGCTCGGGACGGTCCAATACGGGGGTATGGAAGAAACAACGTGAACGGATACCGGACATACTCATGATACCTGAACGTCGGATCGGGCGGATGGTGGTGCTGGCGGGGTGCGGGCTGGCGGTGCTGGC
>CBDTXM010000014.1:0-32338 GCA_965364445.1 uncultured bacterium
TGCGCGCCGCCCGGGCGGCGGGAGCCGATAGCGTGGTCGTCATCACCGACGGCGAAATCGAAGACCGGGAAGCCGCTGGCCGGGAAGCCGCCCGGCTCGGGCTGGGTGTGCGAGAGATCCGGGTGGCTGAGCCGGTTACCCGAACGACGGTGCGCGAAGTCGTCCATCCCATGCGCGTGTCGGCGGGGGACACGATCCGGTTCGGGATAGAAGTCTGGTCGCCCGGTAGGGCGGGCGACATGAGTCCGGGCGCGGTCACAGACTCCGTGACCGTATTCGTATCGGCGCCGGATGGCGAGGCCGCCGCGCTGCGCGTCGAGCGACCGGCCCCGGGAAGGGCTCGCTTCGTACAACTGGACCTGCCGACTTCGGTCTCGCGAGGGGAATCCGAATGGCGTCGGTTCGAGGTGCGCATGGCGGAGGGAGCGGATCCGCTGGCTGCACAGCCTTCCAGAAGTGCCTGGATCGGAATCTCTCCGACCCGATTCGGTCCGGTCGTCGTGTCCGTCGATCCGGACTGGGAAGTGGGACACCTGCTGCCGGTGCTGAACCGGGCATCCAGCGGCGAGGCCCGCGCCTACTTGCGGGTCGGCCCGGACCGCTGGGTTCGCGCAGGCGCCGCGCCGGCTGCCGTGAGTCCCGGGCGAATTCGAACCGACGCGGCCTCCTCCGATCTGCTGGTCGTGCAGGGAAGCCCGGCGGCTCTTCCGGCCTGGCTCCAGACGATCGCCGCTCGCCACGACCGCGTTCTGTTTCTGGCCCGGGGGCCCGGTCCCGTGCCCGGAACGGGCGTTGCCATAGGAGCGACGGTAGACGGAGAGTGGTTCCTGACGCTTCCACCGCCACCGAGCCCGGTAGGGCGCTTCCTCGCGGGGCTCGACGCCGACCTCCTCCCTCCGGTCTTCGCCCTCCGGCAGCTCGAGGGGCCGGTGACATGGCCGATCGTCGAATTCAGACGGGACCGGAGGGGGGATGCGTTGCCCGGTGTCGCAGGCGTCATTTCGGGCTCGCGCAGGACGGTGATCGTCTCCGCAGAAGGTACCTGGCGCTGGTCCGCGCGAACCGGATCCTCGCGGGCGGTGTATCGCGCGCTGTTCTCGGGAGTATCGGCCTGGCTTCTGGAGGACGTGCAGCGCGACCCCGTGATTCTGGCGCCTGCAAGCGATGATGGCGGGATACGGGCAGGATGGAACGTGGCCCCGGGTGTCTCGGACCTGCTGCTCGTCGTGCGAGACTCGACGGGAGCCGAGATCTGGCGGCACCGGGCCACCGACCCGGGTGCGCGTGTCAATGCCCCCTCGCTTCCGGACGGCGACCTGTCGTTCGAGGCGAGCGGGCGTCTGAATGAAGAGAGTTTTACGGGCGGGCATCCGTTCGGCGTGGCCAGCTCCGTTGCCGAACTCGCCGGGCGCTCAACAGGTCGATCGCTGACGACCGAGCCGGCTCGCGGAACGGACGTGAGATCCGGCTGGCCGGGTCGTGGAGGCGGATCGCCGATCTGGCCATTCGCGCTCGCCGCCGTCCTCTTCTGTGGGGAGTGGTATCTGCGACGGCGGCTCGGACTGCGCTAAACCGACTCGGAGATGGAATGAGGCAAGGCAAGAGAGAGGGCGGAGGTCGCGGCAGGGCGCGTTCCCTGTGGCAGAAGATCGTGGACGTGTCGCTGACCGACGTGTCCACCCTGGTCAAGGGATTCGACGAAGACGCGATCGAGGAGCTCGAGCAGGTTCTGCTCGAGGCCGACTTCGGCGTTGACGTGACGATGGAGCTGGTCGAGGATCTCGAGCGTGCGGCGCAACGAGGAAAGGTGAAGTCTGAGGCGGATCTCCGGGCGTTCCTGGCAGATCGAATCCGCTCCATATTCGACGAGGCCGCACAAGCCGGCGGGCCCGTGGTGCCGGATTCTGGAGCGCTCGACGGCGGACCGCGCGTCATTCTGCTGCTCGGCGTAAACGGGACCGGAAAAACGACCACGGCGGCCAAGCTCGTTCAGCGTGAGATCGACCGGGGACGGACGGTGATGCTGGCTGCCACCGACACGTTTCGCAGCGGCGCCCAGGAGCAGTTGCGCATCTGGGCCGAGAAACTGGGAGCGGAATTCGTTGGGGGTCAGGCCGGGGCGGACCCGGCGGCGGTGGCGTTCGATGCCGCCGGCGCTGCCGCGTCGCGCGGAATCGACGTGCTGATCGTCGACACCGCAGGTCGCCTCCATACGCAGCGCGGCCTGATGGAAGAGCTGAGGAAGATCGACCGCGTCACGGGCCGGATTCTCCCCGGGGCACCCCACGAGCGATTGCTTGTCGTGGATGCGACGGCGGGTCAGAACGTGATCCATCAGGCGCGGGAATTCGGCGAGGCACTGCCCCTGACGGGGATCGTTCTCTCCAAGTTCGACAGCTCCGGGCGGGGCGGAACAGCCGTGGCGGTGGCTCGAGACTTTCACGTACCGGTCAGATGGCTCGGAACGGGCGAGAGGGCCGAAGACCTCGAGGCCTTCGATGCGGACCTGTACGTGGAGAAGCTCCTGAACTGAATGGGAACTCACTCGAGGCTGCAGAGCCCGGCTCAGTACCTGAAAGGCGTCGGACCGCGCCGGGCGGAGAAACTGGAAAAGCTCGGCGTGCGAAGCGGTCGTGATCTGCTCTATCACGTTCCCCGTCGCTACGAAGACGCCACCCGGGTGAACCGGATCGGATCCCTGCGACCCGGCGATGAGGCCACGGTCATTGGCGAGGTGGTGGCGAAAGGCGTACTGCCGACCCGTAAGCGACTCCGGATCTTCCGCGCGATCGTGCGGGATGCGTCGGGACGGATCGAGGTCGCGTGGCCGGGCCAGCCGTGGCTCGACCGACAGATCTCGAAAGGGGATCTGCTCCTCGTGACCGGATCGGTCGGGTTCTTCCACGGACTTCAATTGCGACCCCGGGAGCACACCGTACTCGCGAGGGAAGGGGAGACGTCGGACGCAGGACGCGTATTTCCCGTTTACGCGGCCACGGAGGGTCTGAGCCACAGGCAGATCCGGAAGATCATCGGGGAGAACCTCGACTCGTTGATCGAGGAGGTCGCGGAGCGGGAGGTGTTCCCGGCCGAGTGGCTGGAGTCGATGAAGTTGCCCCGTCTCGAAGTGGCACTCGAGTCCCTGCATCGCCCGACCGAGATCTCTGATGTGGAGTCGGCCACCCGTCGGCTGGCATGGGAGGAGCTGTTCTTCCTTCAGCTGCTGCACGCGCGGGCGCGGCACGAGGTCCGAAGTCGTGATCCCGGACACGGGATGGGGGCCGAGGCGACGCTCTGCGCGCCATTTCTCGCTGCGCTGCCGTTCCGACTGACCGGAGCCCAGGAGCGAGTCTGGGCGGAGATCCGGTCCGACATGGAAGACGACGCCCGCATGTATCGCCTTCTTCAGGGTGACGTGGGCAGCGGAAAGACTGTGGTCGCCGCGGCAGCGATGCTGAAGGCCGTCGAAAACGGCCTGCAGGCCGTGCTGATGGCCCCCACGGAACTCCTCGCCGAGCAGCACCTGCGCACCCTGACCCGACTGCTCGAGCCGGTGGGCCATGAGCCCCGGTTGCTTACAGGCTCCGTCACGGGGCGCGAGCGCGCAGCGGTCCTGTCGGGCTTGGCCGATGGCTCGGTCCCGATCGTCATCGGGACGCACGCGCTCTTCCAGGAAGGCGTGTCGTTCGCGAAACCCGGACTGATGGTGATCGACGAGCAGCACAGGTTCGGTGTATCGCAGCGACGGGCCCTGCGGGACCTGGGCGGTTCGGCCGACGTACTCGTCATGTCGGCGACTCCGATTCCGCGCTCGCTGGCGCTCACGCTCTACGGCGATCTGGATCTCTCGGTGATCGATGAGATGCCGCCGGGACGCCAGCCGGTGCGGACGGGGGTGCGGAGCTACGCCGACCGGGATGCGGCCCTGAACTGGATTCGCGGGGAGCTCGCCGAGGGCCGCCAGGCCTACTTCGTGTACCCCCTGATCGAGGAATCGGAGGCGGTCGAAGCCCGGGCCGTGAACGACGCCGTTGCGGAGCTGCGTGACCTGTATCCCGAATTCACCGTGGAGAGCGTTCACGGCCGGATGCCCCCGGCCCGGAAGGAAGAGACGATGCGCCGGTTCGCGGCCGGCGAGATTTCGCTGCTGGTCGCGACGACCGTGATCGAGGTCGGAATCGATGTGCCGAACGCGACCGTCATGGTCATCGAGCACGCAGAGCGATTCGGCCTTTCGCAGCTTCACCAGTTGCGCGGCCGGGTGGGTCGCGGGGCTGACCAGAGCTGGTGCGTCGCGTTTCATTCCGGCGACGAGACCCCGCCCCGACTTCGGGCGTTCGCGGCTACCGGCGACGGGTTCCGACTGGCCCGCGAGGATCTGCGACTGCGCGGCCAGGGAGATCTGTTCGGTGCGCAACAGCACGGCGCACCGGAACTGCGGTTCGCCAATCTGGAGAGAGATCTCGATCTGCTGGAGCAGGCGAGAAAGAGGGCACGGGAGATCGTAGCCACGGACCCGGAGCTCTCTTCGCGTTCCCACCGTGCGCTGGCACGGGAGCTCGTCGACCGCTACGCCGATCGGGAGGTCCTGTTCGCGATCGGTTGACGTCCCGCGCACCCTTCCTCTAGCTTCGCGGCGCCGGGCCCTCCGCTCAGCCAGCAACGGTCTCTCACGAGGCGAGGAATCCATGTCCGACTCGATTTCGATCCGCTCACTCGGCTCTCGCATCGGAGAGAGCGTCCGCCTGTCGGGCTGGGTCCGCAACCACCGTTCGAGCGGGAAGATCGCATTCCTGATCGTGCGCGATGGTACGGGAGAGGTCCAGGTGGTCGTCGCGCGGCACGAGGTGGACGATGCGACCTGGGCGACTGTCACGGACAGGGTCGCCTACGAGTCCAGCGTTGCGGTAGAGGGTATCGTTCGGGCCGACGACCGCTCACCGAGCGGCGTCGAACTCACGGCCTCCCGTATCGAGGTTCTCGGCGATTCATCGAACGACTACCCGATCCAGATCAAGGATGCGGGGATCGACTTCCTTCTCTCGAAGCGCCATCTCTGGCTTCGAACCTCCCGGCAGACGGCGATCCTGAGGATCCGGGACGAGGTGATCAAGGCGATCCACGACTACTTCTACGACCGTGACTTCGTGCTGGTGGACACACCGATTCTGACCGGATCGATCGGCGAATCTGCCGGGACTCTATTCGAGACGGAGTACTTCGATCTCGGTACGGCGTACCTCGCCCAGACAGGTCAGCTGTACGTCGAAGCGGCGGCCGCCGCGCTCGGCAAGGTCTATTGCTTCGGTCCCACGTTCCGGGCCGAGAAGAGCAAGACACGACGACACCTGACCGAGTTCTGGATGGTCGAGCCGGAGGTCGCGTGGATGGATTCCGAGGCGAGCATGCGCCTGCAGGAGGACTTCGTGTCCGCGATCGTGGGTCGAGTGCTCGAACGAAGGATGCCGGAGCTCGAAATCCTCGAGCGGGACACGGAGCCGCTCAGAGCCATCGTTCCCCCCTTCGACCGGTTGAGCTATACCGAGGCGGTGGATCTTCTGGTCTCGAGGGGCAGCGACACCTCCTGGGGAGACGATCTCGGAGCGGAGGACGAGGCCATCCTGACCGAAGGTCGCTCCAGGCCGTTGTTCGTCTACGACTACCCGAAGGGCGCCAAGGCCTTCTACATGAAAGAGAATCCCGATGACCCGCGCACCGTGAAGTGCAACGATCTGCTTGCACCGGAGGGATACGGCGAGATCATCGGCGGCAGTCAGCGCGAGGACGACCTCGAAAAGCTCACCGCGCGAATCCGCGAGGAAGGCCTCCCCGAGGAATCCTACGACTGGTACCTCGACCTGCGACGCTACGGCACCTTCGTACACTCGGGATTCGGACTGGGACTCGAACGCACGGTCAGCTGGATTTGCGGACTGCCTCATCTGCGGGAAGCGATTGCGTTTCCCCGGATGATGAGCCGACTCGATCCCTGATCGGGGGCATGGCGGGCCCGGTCGGATGAAACCCGGTCCGCCCGCCGACCGTAGGAATACTACGAGAGGAGGACCCCCATGATTGAAACGCTGATCGGTATGCTCGTTCTCGGAGGGACCGGGGCGGGCCTCTACGCTGCATACGTGAAGACGCGCGCGTTCGTGCGCGAGAAGTTGCGATTCGTCGATGCGGCCCAGCGCCCCGCGGCGCCGTGGGTGGCGGGAGTCGCCGTAACCTTGCTCGGGCTGCCCCTTTTCGGAGGGCTGTTGGGCTTCCTGCCCGCCGTGGGCGGAGCCACCGCGCTCGCCCTCGGGTTCACGGTCGGAGCCGCGGTGAGGAGCGGGCAGAAACAGGTGAAGTTGCTCAGCGGGAGTTGAGCTTCACTTCATCCCACAGTCGATCGAGTGTCGCGAGGTCGGCCTCGTCGGGGTCGATCCCGCGCTCATCGGCCAGCCGAAGCAAGTCACGGAACCGCTGCTCGAACTTCGCCGAGGCGCGATCGAGCGCAACCGAAGGGTGCGCGCCGGCCAGTCGCGCCACGTTGACGGCCGCGAAGATCAGGTCTCCCAGCTCTTCGTGAATTCGCCGGGCGCGAGCGTCGTCCGCCTCCGAATCCGATCGGCCGCCAAGCTCGGATTCGAGTTCGGCGATCTCTTCACGGAGCTTTTCCACGGCCCCGCCGACGTCCGGCCAGTCGAAGCCCCGGGCCGCAGCCCGGTCCTGGAGTCGAAGTGCGCGGCTGAGCGGCTCCAACCCTCCGGGAACGCCTTCGAACGGATCTGATGTCGCGTCTTCGTCCGCTGCTCGACCCGATTCGCGATCCTCCCGTGCGCGTGCCCGCAGCTGCGCCTTGAGTTCCTCCCAGTCCGGAGGATCTTCGGCCTCGCCATACAGGTGCGGGTGACGCTCGATCATCTTCCGCTCGAGCCCCTCGACCACGGACTCGGCCTCAAAGGCACCCCGCTCCTCCGCCAGCACGACCTGGAAGGCAATGTTGAGCAGGAGGTCCCCGAGCTCGTCCGCCAGCTCTGCTTCATCGCCGCCTCGGATGGCCTCGGCGACCTCGTGCGCCTCCTCCAGCAGGTAGGGTCGGAGTGTCGCCGGCGTCTGCTTCGCATCCCACTCGCAGCCGCTTCGGAGATAGCGGACGAGGGCCAGACTGCGACCGAGAGAAGTGTCTCCACGGCACGCGCGTGCGAGGTGCCTGGAACGGGCTTCCGGATCGGGAAAAATCTGTTGCTCCTCGGACATGTGGCCGGTATACTACCCCGGCCTTGAAAAACGTGTCAATCGAGCCCAAGCGCCGCGCCTGGGTCGAGGTGGACCTGGACGCGCTCCGGTCGAACTTCGGCTCCATCGCTGAACGCCTGCCACCGGGTTGCGGCATTCTCCCCATGGTGAAGGCCGATGCCTATGGCATCGGGCTCTCGCGTGCCGTCAGCACGCTCGGACCGCTCGGCGCCTGGGGGTTCGGTGTGGCGACGACGGACGAGGGGATCGAGCTGCGGTCGCTCGGCTGGGCAGGGCCGGTGGTCGTGTTCACGCCGTCGCTGCCGGCGGACACGCAGTCGCTGCTCGAACGTCGCCTCGAGCCGGTCGTATCGGGCTGTGAGGCACTCGGCGCCTGCGGCATCGCCGCGCGGGCGCTTGGTGGGACGCTTCCCGTTCACCTGGAAATCGATACGGGAATGGGACGGTTCGGCATGGGCTGCGATGACGTGGCGGGCCGGGCGAGGGAGCTGATGGAGACCCTTTCGCTCGGAGGACTCGAGCTGCGGGGGACGCTCACTCACTTTCACTCGGCGGACGACGACCCCGTGCAGACGCGGGAGCAGTGGACTCGATTTCAGGCTGCTCTCGCACGGTTGGCAGAGGCAGGAGTGAATCCGGGACTCGTGCACGCCGCGAACAGCGCGGCGTCACTGCGGTACGATGGATTCGCCGCAGACCTGGTTCGCCCGGGCATCCGTCTGTATGGCGGAGGAGCCTGGGAACCGCCAGGAGCTCCGGTCGTGGCCGTTCGGGCCCGGATTCTGGATGTCCGCACCGTGGAGGCGGGTACGACGGTCAGCTACGGAGCGACGTGGCGGGCGCCCGCGCGCACCCGGCTCGCCACGCTGGGCATCGGGTATGGCGACGGGCTCCGACGCGAGTTGTCGAACCGTGGTCGCGTCCTGATCCATGGCCGTGAGGCACCCATTCGTGGGGTGGTCTGCATGGATTCGGTCGTGGTGGAGATCGGGGACCGCGACGATGTACAGCCTGGGGATGTCGCTACGATCCTGGGCCGCGACGGAGAGGCCGAAATCGGCCTCGACGAGATCGCGCAGATGTGTGGAACGATCGACTACGAGATTCTGACCGGCTGGAGCCGGAGACTGCCCAGGGTCGAGGTCGAGCGCTAGCAACCGAGGGACGAGCGGGGCCGGAAGCCTCGATCTACGGAATACGGAGAAGCAAATGCCAGAAGGAGGTACGACCGGGGAGGCGACATTGCGCTCGCGGGCTAGCGAACCCCGCGACGTCGTCGATGCCCCCTGCTCGGGATTCCGGGTAGGAGCCACGGGTGGTGCATCGTGAGAGTCGGACGGTCGGGCGCCCGACGGGTGGTTCTCGTGGCTGCCGGGTTGTCGCCGTGGGCAATGGCCTGCACCGAGCGCGCGGTTCTCGAGGTCGACTCAGATACGGCCCCGGGACAGGCCACCCCGACCACCGAGATCGAGATCCCCGTCCAGGGGATGGTTTCGTGGCGTGACACTACCTATTCGGGGTACGTCGTTCCCTCGACCTCTCCGTATCGCGTGCTGACCGATTCCGCCGATCTGAAGGGTCGGCTCCTCGCCCGATTCGAGACGATCCCGGACTCGATCGACGTCGGGACGATCCAGCAGCCGATCGAATCGTATGCCAACGGTCGGTTCCGACTGCTCGTAGATACCGCTTCCAGTGCGATTCCCGAATCGGGCCTCGAGCTCGAGGTGTACGCCCTTACGCGCGGCTACGAAGAGCGCGATGCCACATGGTCGCTGGCGGCACAGGACGAGCCCTGGACGGAACCCGGCGGAGATCTGGGCGAACGACTGGGAGCGCTTCGCATCGATGCGCCGTTTGACTCCACCTCCTCCGACACGCTGTTCGTTCCGTTCGAGGTCAGCACCGACAGTGTTCTGTCGAGCTGGGCGGCGAGCGACGGCGAACCGGGACTCGCCATCCGTGCTGTCGGTGCGGGGTCGTCGGTGGACGTTCGCAGCCTGGCCGTTACCTTCGATGTGAAGCCGGTCGGTCAGGATTCGCTGATCTCCTCCGCTCGTTCCCCTGCGGGATACACTGTCATCTTCGATCCGGAGACCCCGCCGCCCGGCGAAGAGTCCCGCACAGGCGGCCTTCCGGCATCCCGCATCTATCTGGACTTCGAGCTTCCCGAGATATGGGAGGGCCTGCAGCTCAAGGGTTCGACCATCAATGCAGCCTCCCTGATTTTCCGACCTCTGGCTCCGCCGCCGATCCCATTCCGGCTCGAGAATCCGCTGGAGGTGATCTCCTATCAGCTGCTGGCCGATCCGTTCGAAGTCGGCCCCAAGACTCCGATCGGAGGCGTGCTGGGACCACCGGACCTGATCGATCCGGAGGAACTCACGGAGGAGGGAGCGGAGCTGCAACTCAGCATCACGCCGCTCGTTCTCATCTGGTCGTTCGCACCGGAGGACTCTCTGCGTGTTCTGAGGATCGGCGTGCAGGCCAGTCCGGAAGGCCGAAATCTCGGGTTCTGGGAATTCGGTTCGGCCGAGGACGCGACGTCCCTTCAGCCCTCGGTGCGCATGCTCGTCACTCCGCGCGTTCCCTTCCGGCTGCCATGAAGAAGCTCGCGCTGTTCGCTGCCCTTTTCGTTGGCTCCGCATCTTCGCTGGCGGCTCAAGCCCCGGTCACGAGCCTGGGCCTCGGCTATCCGGTGACTCCCCTGGATGCGCGAGCGGCGGCCATGGGAGGTACCGGGCTCGGCCTGATCGGCGGGACGCTCTCAGGACGGAATCCCGCTGACATGCGAGGATTCGCGCGACCTACGCTGGGAATCACCTACGCCCCGGAGGCCGTAGATGTGAAGTCGCCGGGTGCATCGCAGACCACCGGCCGAAGTCGCCTTGCGATCGTCCAGGCCGTGGTTCCCCTCCGTTCGTGGACGGTCGGGCTCGCGTTCGCGTCGGGACTCGATCAGGACTGGAGCGTGTCGCTTCAGGACACGCTGGAGACTTCGTTCGGCGATTTTCCGTTCGACGAGCGACGGGAGCACGACGGGGGCGTGAGTATGGTCACGCTCGGAGTCGCGAAGCAGATCGGCGACTTCAGTGTGGGAATCGACGGCTCTCTGCTGACGGGTAGCCTTCGGCAGACCTTCTTCCGGCGCTTCGACGTTGCCGTCGATGACCCGGGACGCGGCGTCGGGATCGCGGACGGTGAAGCGCGTTTCAGCTGGTCCGGATTCCGTGCACGAGGCGGCGTTGCAACGGCAATCGGAACGCGAGTCCGGTTGTCCGGACAGATCGGAATCAGCACCGATCTGAAGGCCACCCGGGACAGCGTCGGGGACGCCGCGACGTACGAGTTCGCGATGCCGCTGGAGTGGTCTCTGGGAGGGAGCGCACGTCTGGCCGAGAATCTGCTCGCCTCGGCGGCCGTCGGCTTCGCCGACTGGTCGGCGACGGCAGCAGATCTGGACGGAGGGGCCGCGTCAGACGTCTTCTGGTACGGGGCTGGACTCGAATACGTGGGCTTCGAAGTGTTCGGTGCGAGCCTGCCTTTGCGGGCCGGTTTTCGGAGCACCGACCTGCCTTTCTATCTCGCGGGCGAGGAGCCGCTCTCCGAGACGGCCGGAACCTTCGGCATCGGCCTGGAGGTCGGAGGTGGAAGAGCAGCTTTCGATCTCGGGGTGGAAATCGGAACGCGCGGAAATCTTGCGTCCAGCAGCGTGGAGGAGGGCTTCCGCAGGTTGTCTCTCTCGATGGCGCTCCTTCAGTTCTGACCTTCCGTCGTCGCGAGCGCCGATCCGGAACTAGGGAGAGATCCGGTCGCCGTTCCCCAGGGCCGCAAGGACTTCCCGCTCGACGAGAGACGGGTGAGTGACCGGCCAGTCGTGGCCGCGCGAAACGTAACGGGTTTCGATGTCCGCGCCCTCCGACCGTGCCAGATATGCGTCGTACTCCCTCTGCAGATACAGCCGGTCTCGCCGTGCCAGTACCAGGACCGAGCGGGGGGCCGTCGGCAACAGCTCGTCGGGAATCCCTCCGAGGGTCTCGGATACGGCGGGGAACAGGCACCGAGGCTTGATGGCAGCGGTCCGGACATACTCTCCGAAAATGTGGAATGCCCATCCGATCCCCCTGCGTCCCTCCAGTCCCACGTATTCCCGCGCCTGGAGTAGCGCTGCCCGCCCGATCTTTCGGGGCCAGCCCGCGTGGATGGGGACCATCGGCGCGAGCGCCACGGCGGGCCGGTCCCCGAGCAGTGCGAGCAGTCCGCCGAAGGAATGCCCGATGCGTGGAGCTTCCGGCGCGTACCGAGTGGCGAACCGAATCACGAGAGAGCGGTAGGCTGCCACCTCGTCCGGCAGCTCGGCATTCGTTCGGAAGGAGAGATCGGGCATGAAAACGGTGAAGTGCTTCGCGAGAAGCCGCATACCCAGGCGGTAGTTACGCGGATGAACGCCGTACCCGGGGAGATACAGCAGGGGTCGCTCGGGACCCTCGTGAATCTCCACGGGCACCTGCAGCCCGTCGAAGGAGAAGGATTCGAAGTACACCACCGGGCCATGCTACTCTGAGCGCGGGTAACGAGCAAAGGCCGGGAGGCACCACACGTTCACGGTACCCCGGTCGAAGCCGGTGCAGGTGGACCCGCAGGCCAGTCCGGCGATAACTTCGGGCGCCCGAAGTTGCGATTTCGATGAGGATCGGACCCGAGACATGATCTGTTGCCAGCAATGAGCGCTCCCCTCGTGACGTTGCGTCGCGCCCGGGATCGGAAACCGGAGTCGGCCTCGACCGGCGCGCCGGTCCCGCTCGTGCGCAGCGCGTACATCGAGACTTACGGGTGCCAGATGAACATCGGCGACTCGGAGCTGCTGGCGGGAGCACTGGCGGACCGTGGCTACTTGCAGGTCTCGGCTCCGGAGCAGGCCGATGTGATCGTGGTGAATACGTGCGCGATCCGCGAGCATGCCGAACAGCGGGTTCTCGGCAGAATCGGACAGTTGCAGCAGGCCCGGCGATCGCGACCCGACGTCGTGCTTGCCGTCACCGGTTGCATGGCGCAGCGAATGGGACGGGATCTGCTCGACAGGGCAGCGGGGGTGGACGTGGTGGCGGGCCCTGACTCGTATCGGCGGATCGCGGAGCTCGTGGACGGTATCCGCGAGGGTGGCATCGAGCGCGGACAACTTCTTCTCGACCTCGATGAAGAGGAAAACTACGAGGGCGTACCGTCGATACGCGGACAGGGAGTCGGCGCCTGGGTAACCGTGCAGCGGGGCTGCGACCATCGATGCACCTTCTGCATCGTTCCGTACGTGCGAGGTCCGGAGAAGAACCGGAGCCCGGAGGAAATCCTCGACGAAGTGCGGTCCGCGGCGGATGCGGGCCATGCCGAGATCACACTGCTCGGGCAGACGGTGAACTCGTATCGGCACGGCGACGTGAAGTTCTCGGGACTGCTCAGGGACGTGGCACGGGTGGCCGGAGTGAGGCGGGTGAGATTCACGTCTCCCCACCCGAACGACGTCGACGACTCGCTCCTCGAGGTGATGGCGACGGAACCCGCCGTCTGCGGCCAGCTTCACCTGCCGGTGCAATCCGGCTCGGATCGGGTGCTGCGGCGAATGGTTCGTCGATACACGCGCGAGCAATTCCTCGAGATCGTGGATCGCGTCCGGGAGCGGGTCCCCGGAATCGCCCTCAGCACCGACGTGATCGTCGGCTTTCCGGGCGAGACCGAAGACGACTTCGGCGAGACGGTGGATCTCATGCGCCGTGTCCGATTCGACGATGCATACCTGTACCGCTATTCCGCCCGCGACGGCACGCCGGCGACCCGCCTGCCGGCCGGGGACTTTCTCGATGAGGAGACCTCCGGCCGGAGGCTCTCCGATCTCATCGCCCTGCAGCGCAAGATCCAGCGCGAGATTCATGAGTCGGACGTCGGATCGGTCGTCGAGGTACTGGTGGAACGCGAGGCCCGCACCGCGGGGGATCTGCTCGGCCGCACGGAAGGCAACAAGGTGGTGGTGTTCCCATCGGGCCGGACACGAATCGGGGATTTCGTTCCGGTTCGACTGCTCTCGACGACGGGCGCGACATTTCTCGGGCGGGTCGTCCGGTGAACGGCGTGATCGGTCGCGTGGCGATCGTGCTGGGGTGCGCCGCGCTGGCCACTCTCTTCACCTGGCTCAATGCGGGAGAGTCAGTCACGGTCCGACTCGGTTTCGTAACCCTCCGATCGGTTTCGCTCCCGGCTGTGGTCTTCGGTTCGATCCTGTTCGGAATGAGTCTGCTTTTCTTCACCGGATTGCGGGCGGATCTGAAAACGCGACGGATGCTGGAACGGTACCGTGAGGCGCTCGGAAAGGCATCGAGAGCCGCGAATTCGGAGGGCCCGACCGACTCGCGCTGAGCCCGATCGCCGGATCACGCCGCGAATCGGATCGTCTCCTTCGGTCGTCCGCCCGGCGCCGCCGGTTCTGCTGACGGCCCTGGCTCTGTCGGTCGGCATCGCACAGGGCCTTCATCATCCAGCCGGATCCGCCGTGCCGGTTGTCGTGCTCGTCGGCATTCTTCTGCCTTTCTTCACGATCCTGGGGTCACGGCGATCGCCGTCCGGCGGGGAGATCGGAACCCCTCCACTGCTGTTTCTGGCCTTCACCCTCGCATGTGGCTCCGCCCTCGGGTCGCACGCCCGGAGCGCCATTCGTGCAGGGTGCGAGTCGGAACTCGCCTCGGGGTCGCATATCGTGGTTCGAGGAACCCTGACCGAGGATGTCATCGCGACCCGTGGACCGGATCCGGCCGCGCGCCGCCGCATCGGTCTCGAACGTGTCGTGGTCGTCACCGAGGCGGGCAACTGCGAGCTCCGCCGTCTCGCCGCCTTCCTCGATCAGGAACCCGGCAACCTGCGATCGGGAGAACCCCTTTCCCTTTCAGGAGAGTGGCTGCGTCTTCGGACCACGGATCCACTCGGTCCCGGCCTGGACCTGCCCGGTCGCACGGGGATCCTCGTAGATGGACGGGTCATCGATGCATCGGAGGCGTCGGTGTCCACCTTCGATGTCGCAGGTGTCAGACGCGGGCGCCCGCCTCTTCATGCCCGGCTCCGCGGTGCATTCCGCACCGGAGCGTCCCGTCGTCTGCGCAGCCGGCTTCCTGCACACGTCGATCCGACGGCCCGCGCACTGCTGCTCGCCGAGCGCAACGACCTGTCCCCGGCCCTGCGACGGGACTTCGTCGACGCAGGACTGGCCCACCTGCTCGCGATATCCGGGCTTCACGTGGGCATCGTCTCGGGTCTCCTGCTCGCCATCGTTTCCACGATCGTCCGGGATCGGTCCCGGTACGCGGTGGTCGCTGCGCTCGTCGGTCTCTACGTGATCGCCCTCGGCGCCCCGTTGCCCGCATGCCGCGCCTTTCTCCTCTTCACCGGCTGGGCGGTCGCGAGATGGCGAGGGCGTCCCCTGCGCGGCGCAGACCTTCTGGGCGGCGCCGCGATCGTCTTCCTCATCGCGGACCCGGTATCGCTGCTGACTCCGGGCTTCCAGCTGTCCTTTTCCGGATTTGCCGGGGTCTCGCTCGGCCTCGCTTCGGCCCGCGGGCTCCGATTGGGCGCTGCGACCCCACCGCGCGGTCTGGAGCGCACCGTGGGAAGGGCAGGCAGGAACCTCTGCATGGCGCTGGCAGCCGGATTCGGGGCATTCCTGGCGACGTCGCCCGTTGCCGCATGGCACTTCGGTCGGGTGGCACCCATCTCGATGGTCGCGAGCCTGGCGGGAACGCCCGTCGTAGCCCTCTCGATATGGAGCCTCGCGGGAGCGCTTCTTCCCGGGCCGCCCGGTGGAACGTTCGCGGCCGCCAGCGCCGCGCTTCTCTCGCTGCTCCATGAGCTCGCTGCGTGGTTCGGCGAGCGCCCGGGCGCCCACTTCGACGTAGCACCGCCCTCCCTCGAAGTGTGGCTGGCGTGGGGTTTCGCGTTTCTCGCACTCTCCGGCCTCGCCCGCGGGCGTCGGTGGACCGGGGCGCTCGTGCCCATGGCGGCAGCCGTCGCCGTTCTCCTGGCCGGTCCCGGGTTGGAGAGGCTCTGGACGCGCCCTGAACTCAGTCAGCTCTGCTCCCTGTCGGTCGGTCAGGGCGATGCGGCGATCCTGCGAACGACCGGCGGTCGCTGGATCGTGCTCGACGGCGGCCCCTCACCGCGTCCCGGGGTGGGACGTGACGCGGTCCCCACTGCGCTCCGACGCCGGGGCGCGAGACAGGTGGCACTGGTCGCGCTTTCTCACCCGGATCTCGATCACATAGGCGGACTCGAGGCGGTGTTGGCCGAATTCCCCGTGGGAGCCGTGCTCGACTCAGGCGACCCTCTGCCGCGAACGGCCTATGCACGCCTGCTCGCCCTGGCGTCGGCGAAGGGGATTCCCTGGTTGCAGGCCCGGAACGGAGTTCGGCTGCGTATCGACGAGATCGAGATTCTAGTTCTGGGTCCGGACGCGCCGAACTCCGATTCCGATTCCGGGAATCGGCCCTCTTCCAACGCATCCAGTCTGCTGCTTCGAATCGCGATCGGTGAGTTTCGCTTCGTGACGTCGGGTGACGCCACGGCCGATGAGGAAAGACGCGCGCTTTCGACGTGGCCCGCCGAGTCCTTGCGCGCCGACATTCTCAAAGTGGGACACCACGGAAGCCGAACATCTTCATCCCGCGCCTGGCTGGACGCGATTCGTCCTTCCGTGGCGATCATCTCCGCCGGGGCGGGGAATCGATTCGGTCATCCCCACCCCGAGGTCATCGATCGGATCGCCGAATCGGCCATCCCGGAAGTGTGGCGCACGGACCGCAGGGGGACGCTGTGTGTCGAGATCCGACGCGACGGATCCTGGCGAATGGCCGGTCAAACCGCATGGAACGAGGCGGCTGCAGCAGGGCTCGAATCGCGGCACGATGATTGACTCGTATTGACGAAGCCGCTCGCGCGGCCAAGTGTAGTCTGAGAGTTCGGGCGCGACAGAGGCGTCGCGTTCTGAGCGATAGGCTCCGCCGTCGGGTTCTGCCGTGAACCGGAGGTCGCAATGGACAGATACGTGGTAACTCTCGGCCGCTTCATTCTCGAGCAGGAACGCAGGCATCCCGGCGCGACCGGTGCCCTGACCAACATTCTGTACGATCTGACCCAGGCAGCGAAGCTCATCCACCGTGAAGTGAGCAAAGCCGGACTCGTAGACATCCTCGGTAAGACGGGGAAGGGAAACGTGCACGGAGAGGAGGTCCAGAAGCTCGACGAATACGCGCACGAGGTCGTATTCAACGCCATGGATCACGGAGGCAATCTCTGCGTGATGGCATCGGAGGAGGAAGAGGGCCTTCTGCAGATTCCCGAGCAGTTTCCCACCGGCGACTACGTCCTTCTGTTCGACCCGCTGGACGGCAGCTCGAACATCGACGCGAACATCTCGATCGGCACCATTTTCTCGATACACAAGCGATGCACCGAGGGTCGTGACGGTACGCTGGAGGATTGTCTCCAACCGGGACATCGACAGGTGGCGGCCGGCTACGTGATGTACGGATCCTCGACCGTGCTCGTCTACACCACCGGGAACGGCGTGCACGGATTCACCCTGGATCCCTCGATCGGCGAGTTTCTCCTCTCGCACCGTGAGATCCGGATTCCGGAGCCGGGGAAGCGGATCTACAGTGTCAACGGAGGGAATTTCGCCAACTGGTCCCCGGAACAGCAGCAACTCGTCGAGTGGTTCCGGGGGACGGGCGGCAACGGTGGGGGAGGGTTCTCGCATCGCTACGTCGGGTCCCTGGTGGCCGACTTCCACCGGACTCTGCTGTACGGCGGGTTCTTCATGTATCCCGCCGACAACCGCAATCCGGATGGGAAGCTGCGCTTGCTCTACGAAGCGGCACCGCTGGCGATGCTGTGCGAGCAGGCGGGAGGTCGGTCGATCGACGGAGCACGAGACATCCTCGCGATCGAGCCGGAGTCGCTGCACCAGCGGACGCCGCTCTACATGGGGAATCGCGAGTGGGTGGACCTGGCGGAGCGGACAATGGCCGGCGAGGGAATGGCCATCGGCCGCTGACCTGGAGGGCGCTGGACGTGTAGGGCGGACGCGCCTGAGCTGGTGCGCCCGCCCCGGCAGAAGTGATCCGACTCCGGGACCCGGCCGGTACTCAGGCCGAGCCGTCCGCCTCCTCGAGCATCGCGTGCGCCGCCGACAGGCGGGCTACCGGAACCCGGAAGGGCGAGCAGGAGACGTAGTTCATTCCCAGGCCGTGACAGAAGCGGATCGAATCCGGATCGCCTCCGTGCTCACCGCAGATGCCGATCTTCAGATCCGGCCGCTCACCCCTGCCTTCCTTGACGGCGGCCCGCATCAGTCTTCCGACCCCCTCCGTGTCGAGCGACTGAAACGGGTCCTTCGCGTAGACGCCCGACTCCACGTACAGCGGCAGGAAGGAACCTGCGTCATCGCGTGAGAGTCCCAGCGTCGTCTGGGTGAGGTCGTTGGTGCCGAAGGAAAAGAACTCGGCTTCGCCTGCGATCGGTCCCGAGGTCAGACAGGCCCTCGGAAGCTCGATCATCGTGCCGACCAGGTAGTCCACCCGATCTTCACGATCGGCGAACACCTCCCGTGCAGTCCGATCAACGATCGCTCGCTGTTGACGAAGCTCCTCCACGTGGCCGACCAGCGGGACCATTACTTCAGGATGGACATCCACCCCGTCCGCCTTGGCGTCGAGCGCCGCCTCGAAGATCGCCCGCGCCTGCATACGTGTGATCTCCGGGTGGGAGTAACCCAGCCGGCAGCCGCGGTGTCCCAGCATCGGGTTGGCCTCGGTGAGTCGCTCCACGGTCATCTCGACATCTTCCACGGAGCGTCCAATCAGCCCGGCGAGTCGCTCGATTTCTTCCGCCTCGCTCGGAAGGAACTCGTGCAGCGGCGGATCGAGCAGCCGGATGGTCACCGGCAGCCCGTCCATGGCCTTGAAGATCCCTTCGAAGTCTGCCCGTTGCATCGGGAGAAGCCTGTCCAGGGCCCTCTGTCGTCCTTCGGCATCGCCCGACAGGATCATTTCCCGAACTGCGTCCACCCTCTCCTCTCCGAAGAACATGTGCTCGGTCCGGCAGAGCCCGATTCCCTCGGCCCCGAACTCGCGCGCCGCAGCCGCGTCTTCCGGGTTGTCGGCATTGGTGCGGATCCGGAGTCGACGCATGCCGTCGGCCCATTCCATCAGACGCTCGAAGTGCTCCCCGGGCTCCGGTTGCACCGTAGCGATCCGACCGGGAATGATCTCCCCGGATGCGCCATCGACCGTGATCCACTCTCCCCCTTGAACCGAGCGTCCGTTCGCCCTGATCTCCCTGCGCTCCTCGTCGATCTCGAGGGCCTTCGTTCCCACGACGCAGCACTTGCCCATGCCTCGCGCGACGACGGCGGCGTGACTCGACTTGCCACCCCGCGCGGTCACGATCGCGACGGCGGCCACCATGCCGGCGAAATCGTCGGGGGATGTCTCGTTGCGGACCAGCACCACGGCGTCGCCCTGCTCTCCCCGCTCCACGGCCTCGCGCGCCGTGAATACGACGACGCCGGATGCCGCCCCGGGAGACGCGGGATTCCCGGTCGCGAGCGGAGTGTACTCCGCGGAAGGATCCACCATCGGGTGGAGCACCTGCTCCAGCCGCTCGGGCTCGACCCTTCGGACGGCTTCCTCCCTGCTGATCAGTCCCTCATCGGCCATTTCGACGGCGATCCGCACGGCGGCACGGGCCGTCCGCTTGCCGGTCCGGGTCTGCAGCAGGAACAGCTCTCCGTCCTCGACGGTGAACTCGAGATCCTGCATCTCACGGTAGTGCGTCTCGAGTCGATTCGCGGTCTCGATCAGCTGCTCGAAGGCTTCCGGCAGGTGGTTCGCCATCTCCTCGATCGAGAGCGGGTCACGGATACCGGCAACGACATCTTCGCCCTGCGCGTTGACGAGGAATTCCCCGAACAGCTTCCGTTCGCCGTCAGCGGCATTGCGGGTGAACGCCACGCCGGTCCCGCTGCCGGGTCCGCGATTGCCGTACACCATCGTCTGAACGTTCACGGCGGTGCCCAGGTCGTGCGGGATTCCGTAGGTCTTCCGGTAGGCCACGGCCCGGTCGTTCCTCCAGCTCCGGAACACGGCCCCGATTGCGCCCCAGAGCTGATCTTCGGCCGAATCGGGGAATGGCACATCCGATGCTTCCGCGATCAGCGCCTTGTAGCGCTCGACGAGTCCGCGCAACGCGTCCGCCGGAATGCCATCGTCCGTTTCGGCCCCGGCCGCCTGCCGGACCTCGGTGAGAATCGACTCGAATCGGTGGTGGTCCACCCCCAACACGACATCCCCGTACATCTGCAGGAAGCGCCGATAGCTGTCCCAGGCGAATCGCTCGTCGCCCGAAACGCGAGCGAGTCCTTCGACGCTCCGGTCGTTCAGGCCGAGATTGAGGATCGTGTCCATCATGCCGGGCATCGAGATCGAGGCTCCCGAGCGAACCGAGACGAGGAGCGGATCTGCGGCGCCGCCGAATTGCTTGCCGGTCGCCTTCTCCAGTCGGGCCAGCGCCTCGGCTACCTCTTCCTCCGTTCCCTCGGGCAGCTCGTCGCTGATCAGGTGATGACGGCAGGCTTCCGTGGTGAGCGTGAATCCCGGTGGAACCGGAACGCCAAGGTTGGTCATTTCGGCCAGGTTTGCGCCTTTTCCGCCCAGGAGGGTCTTCATCTCCCGGCTTCCGTCGGCGCGGCCACGGCCAAAATAGTAGACGTACTGCATGGGGGAGCTCCTGTTCAGGCGGGCCGCGGGCGCGGCGAGGTCAGCTCCCCGCCGTTGCCGAGGCGAACCCGTGCTCGAAGTCTACCAGTGGAGCCGGGTAATTCCCGGTCCAGCATGCGTCACAGAACGGACCGAACTCCTCTACTGCAGAGAGCATGCCCTCGAGGGACAGGTACCCGAGGGACTCGACGCCCAGGTGCCTTCCGATCTCTTCGACCGAGTGATTCGCGCCGATCAGTTCCTGGCGCGTGGGCATGTCGATGCCGTAATAGCAGGGCGAGATGATCGGTGGCGATGCGACCCGGAAGTGGATCTCGCGGGCCCCGGACTCGCGGAGCAGCGCAACGAGTCCGCGACTGGTCGTACCCCGGACCAGCGAATCGTCGACCACGATCACGCGCTTGCCGTCGATCAGCTCGGCGACCGGGTTGTACTTCACACGAACGCGGAAATCCCGGCCCGTCTGTGTGGGATGGATGAAGGTACGACCGACGTAGTGATTCCGGATCAGGGCGAGCTCGAACGGCAGCCCCGAGCCCTCGGCATAGCCGAGCGCAGCCGAGTTGGACGAATCGGGGACCGAGAATACGCAGTCGGCGTCCACCGGATGCTCCAGCGCCAGCTGCCGCCCGAAGGCCCGACGCGCCCGATCCACGCTGCAGCCCCAGATCCGGGAATCCGGCCGGGCGAAGTAGACCAGTTCGAACAGGCAGGGGGACGGCGTGGCCGGCTCGAGCGGTCGCAGCGGAGTCACGACCCCGTCGTCGATGCGCAACACTTCACCGGGGCCCACATCCCGCACGTATTCGGCTCCAATGATGTCGAGAGCGCAGGTCTCCGACGCGACGATTGCCGCGTCTCCCAGTCGTCCCAGCACCAGCGGCCGGAAACCGCGCGGATCTCGCGCCACGTAGATCGTGCGGCCCACGCAGAGCACGAGAGAGAATGCACCGACCAGCTGGGAGAGGGCGTCATCGACCTGCTGGTCGGGGGAATCGCGTCGTGATCGGGCGATGAGGTGGATCACCACCTCGGAATCACTGTCGGTCTGGAAGATCGCGCCCTCGTCGGACAGGCGTTCCCCGATCTCCACCGCATTGGTCAACGTGCCGTTGTGAGCCAGTGCCATCGGCCCGTGGCGGTAGTTGACCAGGACGGGCTGAGCGTTCCGAAGCGAGGAACTTCCCTGGGTCGAGTACCGCACGTGCCCGAGCGCGACGGTGCCTGTCAGCCGGCGGATCGTGGCGTCGTCGAACGCCTCGTTCACCTGGCCCATCCCCTTGTGCGCCCGCGCCTCGCCCTCGTCGTCGATGGCTACGATTCCGGCAGACTCCTGCCCGCGATGCTGCAGAGCGTACAGGCCAAGAAAGGTCAGCTCGGCGGCCGCGCGCGAACCGCTGACGGCGAAGATGCCGCACTCGTCGCGGGGTTTGTCATCGTCCGGGTACTGCGAGAGCGGGAGCTGAATCATCGGTAGTCCGGCAGTTCTTCGCCCGTCAGCCGGCGATACGCTTCGCGGTAACGCTCGGACGTTGACTGCACGATCTCCTCGGGCAGATCGGGTGCAGGAGGATTGCGGTCCCATTCGCCCGCCTGCACCAGGCTCTCGAGGTAGTCCCGCACCGGCTGCTTGTCCAGCGAGGGCGGCGTTGCGCCCGGCGTGTAGTCGTCGGCCGGCCAGAATCGGGAAGAGTCCGGGGTCAGCGCCTCATCGATCAGAAGTACCTCTCCGGTCCCCGAGGTGCCGAACTCGAACTTGGTGTCGGCGATGATGATACCCGTGTCACGCGCATAGTCGCGTGCGAAGCCGTACATCTCGAGACTCGTCTCCCTGAGGTACTCGGCGACCTTGGTTCCGAGGACTCCCTTCATCTGGTCGAACGTGATGTTCTCATCGTGGCCGGTCTCCGCCTTGGTCGCAGGAGAAAAAATCGGTGGCTCGAGCTCCTGAGCTTCAATCAGACCCTCGGGCAGGGGCTCGCCTGCCAGGGTTCCGGATTCCCGATATTCCTTCCACGCCGAACCGGTAATGTATCCGCGAACCACGCATTCGACGGGAAAGGTCTTGGCCTTCTCGACCAGCATGCCGCGGCCGGCCCAGGCGGAACGCGTGTCCGCCAGATCCGGCCTGAGGCGCACGATCTCGTCGGGATCCGCCGAGATACAGTGGTTTCTCACGATGTGCCCCGACTTGTCGAACCAGAAGCGCGAGATCTGCGTCAGCACGGCACCCTTGTCGGGAATCGGTTGCGGAAGCACGCGGTCGAACGCACTGATTCGATCGCTCGCAACCATGAGGAGAGCATCTCCGAGATCGTACATCTCGCGGACCTTGCCCTGCCGAAGAAGCGGGAAGGGAAGGTCGGTCTCTTTCGTGGCATGCATCTGCTACCGTCCTCCTGTCATACGCGCAGTTTGGGCGCATCCGAGCCCGCATAACCTTCGAGCATCGGCGCGACACGTTCCGTGAGAAACTTCTCGACCTGTCGCGGGCACCGTCCGACCAGATCCTCGGCCCTCGACAGTTCGTTGAGCTCGTCAAGACTGAGATCGAATGCCGGATCCTCAGCGACCCGGCGGAAGAAGTCGTTCTCCTCGGCGCCCGCATCGAGTCCCTCTCGCGCTGCCATGGCGTGCACCCGGATGCGCTCGTGGAGCTCCTGGCGGTCGCCACCCTTTCGGACCCCCGCGATCAGCACCCTCTCGGTGACGAGGAAGGGAAGGGCGCGATCGAGTCGCGCCCGGATCACGGCCTCGTGAACGACGAGCCCGGCCGAGACGTTTGCCACGATCTGAAGGATCGCGTCGGCGCAGAGAAACGCCTCCGGGATGGCGATCCTGCGGTTGGCCGAATCGTCCAGGGTGCGTTCGAACCCCTGAACGGAGGCCGTCCAGGCAGCATCGAGCTCCAGCACGCAGAGATGTCGGGCGAGAGAGCCGGCTCGTTCACACCGCATCGGGTTTCGCTTGTACGGCATGGCCGAGGAGCCGATCTGGCTGCTTCCAAACGGCTCCTCGATCTCTCCGTAGCTCTGCAGCAGCCGTACGTCCTGCGCGAATCGGGCGACGCTGGCGCCGATTCCGGCGAGAACGGACAGTACCCGATGGTCGAACTTGCGCGGATACGTCTGACCAACCAGGTCCCAGCTTCCGACGAAGCCGAAGCGGTCTGCGAGCCGCTCGTTGAGTTCGTCCACCCTGGCGCCGTCGCCTCCGAACAGCTCGAGGAAGGTCGCCTCCGTGCCGGTGGTGCCGCGCGCCCCGCGGAAGCGCAGCTCGCCAGACAGACGCTCGACCTGCTCGTAGTCCGCCACCAGATCCTGCAGCCAGAGGGCGGCCCGCTTGCCGACGGTCACCGGCTGTGCCGGCTGCCAGTGGGTGTAACCCAGCGCAGGAAGGGAACGCCACCGCTCCGCGAATCCCGCGAGGGCCGAGATGGCGGCGAGAAGCCGGTCGGATATGATTTCCAACGCATCCTTGAGTTGCACGAGGCCTGCGTTGTCGGCCACGAACGCGCTCGTGGCGCCGAGGTGAATGAAGGCACGGGCTCCCGGCGCGACCTCACCGTAGTGGTGCACGTGCGCCATCACATCGTGCCTGAGGTCGGCCTCGATCTCGGCGACGCGGGCGAGGTCGATCCGGTCCCGCGCCGACCTGAGCTCCTCGATGGCCGAATCCGGAATCTCGACGCCCAGATCTCGTTCAATCTCGGCAAGAGCGATCCACAGGTCCCGCCAGGTCCTCGCCTGACGGAGCGGAGAAAACACATCGGTCATCTCCGCCGAAGCATAGCGGTCGATCAGCGGGTGCGGATATCGGGTCTGTTGGGCAGTCACGATTCAGCCGATGTCGAATGGCCAGCTGCTGTAATACCGTCCATCGCGGTAGTACGTGACGAAGATCCTACTGCCGCCGGCGAGGGCACGGAAGAGCCCCTGCGCGTCTTCAGCGGATTCAACGGGTCGCCGGTTGATCCCCACGATCACATCTCCGTCCCGAAGTCCCGTAACGCGGCCAGCAGCGGCCGAGAGCCTCGTGACCAGCGCTCCATTCTCGACCTCGAGACCCCTTTCTACCGCAATCTGCGGTGTCACGGTGATCAGTTCGAGTCCGCGCACCACCTCCAGCCGCTCCGCCTGCTCGCTCGGTAGTTCCTCGATTTCGAGCCGGGCCGAAAGGATTCGCTCCTCGCGGCGATACGTCACGTCCACCGAGGCACCGACGCCGGCATCCAGCAGGCCGATATCCCAATCGAGCGGGGAAGTGATCGGCCGATCGTTGACCGTGAGCAGGAGATCGCCCACCTGCAGCCCGGCGGCTTCGGCCGAGGAACCGGGAGCGACACGCCTCACCTCGGTCAGGGAGAACCGGGTGGTCTCGGATTCCACCGTCCGGGACTCGACGCCCACCCAGGGTCGCCGAATCCTGCCGTACTGCAGGAGTTCCCCCGCGATCCGCCGAGCTCGATCGATCGGAATCGCGAATCCGATACCTTCCGAACCTCCGGACTGCGAAAGAATCGCCGAGTTGACTCCGATCACCGATCCCTCGGCATTCACCAGGGGCCCGCCCGAATTGCCCGGATTGATGGCCGCATCTGTCTGGATCATGTCAGCGCTCAGTTTGCCTTCGCGCGAATCCAGAATGTCCCGGCCCACTCCGGAGACGACTCCGGCCGTTACCGTGGCCTCGGCGTTGGCGAGAACGAAACCGAACGGGTTTCCAAGGGCGATCGCCGGCTCGCCCACGACGAGGTCAGAGGAAGTTCCGAGCGTGGCTGCCGGAATCGCACCGGACTCGACCTTCAGAACGGCGATGTCGGTGATCGGGTCGCTTCCCACCACCTCCGCCCGATAGAACTTGCCGTTGACATCGGTGACGACCAGGGAATCGGCCCCGCTCACGACGTGCTCATTGGTCAGTATGGTCCCGTCGTCATCGATCGCGAAGCCCGATCCGATTCCCTGGACGGTCCTCTCCATCCGCCTCGGAACCATGCCGAAGAACTCCTCGAACATGCTCCGGCTCGCGGTCCTGCGGGTCGACAGAACGGTGATGCTCACGACCGAGGGGGCGATGCGGGTCGTTGCGGCGACGACGGGCGTGAAACGGGGTCCCGAGCGTGGTCGCTCTTGCGCGTGCAGATTCGCTTCAGGCCGCCCGGCAGCGGGGAATTCACGCGTGTCGTCGGGCCCGATCCGGCCCCTTGATATCGCGGGGCTGACGGCCGAGGCTCGTGTGATCGAACGCTCACCGGCTTCGGTCGCACTCATCTCGTTGCGCAGAGGAGTGGCATCGCGGTCTGGAACGTCCTGGCTCGAGAGGCCCGAACCGAAGTACAGGCCGGCCGGAAATGCCGCTACCGCCAGCAACACGGGAATGGTGGTGCGTGCGCGCAAGGACCGATCACTCCTGTCGATTCATTCGTGCCCCGTCGGGCGACCGCACCGATTCGTGGCGATGGGCCACATCCCCGGCACTCCCGGAGACCGGTTCCAGCCATCCGGATACCTCACTCCGGTCAGGTAGAGCCCCGCCGAAGGTGCCGCTCGCGGTGGCGCGGCCTGACGGTCGCCACCGAGGAGCGCCCGCAGTTCGCGCGGTGCCCGCCGGCCCAGGGCTATCTCCACCTGGACGGCGACGAGATAACGTACCATGTGGTGAAGGAAACGATCCGCTACGATCTCGAATCTCACGTCGCCGACCGGAGTTCGCAGCCAGGCCGCACGCTCGATGGTGCATCGCGTTCCACGTTCGGGCTGTCCTGAACGCGACAGACGCGCGAAATCACCCGGTCCGATCAGGACGGCGGACAGCGCCTGGAGCGCTTCCGTCGGGACGGGGCATCCGATCTGCCAGACTCGGCGTCGGCGAAGTGGTGAAGTCGGTGCGGGCCGATCGTCGACGAAGTACTCGTACCGCCGGCCGGTCGCCGTGAATCGAGGATGGAATTCCGGCTCGGCGGGTCGGGCCTTCTGAACGCGGATCGCGTCTGTCAAGAGCGCGTTCATGGCATCGACGAGTCGCGAGACCTCCCAGCCGTGCGGCAGCTCGAACGCGATCTCCTGGGCCGTGGCGTGAACTCCGGCGTCGGTGCGGCCGGCCGCCGCGATCCGGGTCGGCCGGTCGAACAGCCGTGAGAGCACCGCCTCGAGCGCCCCCTGGACGGTGGGTCGGTCGGGCTGCAACTGGGAGCCGGCGAGATCCTCGCCGTCGTACTCCACGGTGCAACGAATGGTGCGGGAGAATCGGGCTGCCTCGTTCACGCGCCCGAAGCTACGGAACGCAGTGGCGAAGTCAACGCGCAGCGTCGGCCGGCTTCTCGACGCACCGACGCCCCGAGACTCCGGTGGGGTAGGAAGGAGGAGACCTCGAGGCGCCGGTGCAATGTTCGTCCGTCATCCCGATCGCGGCTCAGCGGAGGGATCAGGGCCCCTGGGGCACGGCATCAGTACTTGCGAATGACCCCCACGACGATGCCCTGTACCCGCACGCGGGAGGCGCTCAGGATCAGAGGCTTCAGAGTCGGATTGGCCGGCTGCAGGCGCACCCGTCCACCGGACTCCCGATAGAACTTCTTGACCGTGGCCGCATCTTCGTCGACCAGCGCGATCACCATCTCGCCGTTGTTGGCGGTCTCCCGAGACTGCACGATCACGTAGTCGCCGTCCCGGATCTGCTCTTCGATCATCGAGTCACCGCGGACGCGCAGTACGTAGTGCTGGCCGGCCGACCCGGCCACCATGTCCTCGGGGACCGCGATCTGTTCCTGCTGCTCGATCGCTTCTATCGGCTCTCCGGCAGCCACCGTTCCCAGGAGTGGAAGATCGATCGCGGCAAGCCTCAACTCGGTGCGAGTGAGCTCTATCGATCGGCTCTCGTTGTAGTTCTTACGGATGTAGCCCTTCGCCTCGAGGTTCGAGAGGTGCTCGTGCACCGTGGCCAGGGATCGATACTGGAAGAACTCGGCGATCTCTTCGAAGCTGGGGGAGAACCCGTGTGCGTCGAGAAAGCTCTCGATGAAGTCCAGGATTTCCTTCTGCCGCCGCGTGAGCGCCATCGTGATTCCTCGTGATCGCGGAATTCTGCCGTACCGAACGGACACCGAAAACAAGGTACCCGAACAGGAACCGAACGGCAAGCTTGCGTTGCTCGCGAAGATCCGTCGCGCGAAGTTGCGGCCTCATGAGACAGACACGTGTTCGCAGACGGCTGCTTCAGGCACTTCCCGTCGTCGTGGCGACAGGGATCGGGACGACCGACTCGGCGGCGGAGGCGCGTGCCCAGGAACCGGCTGCCACCGAGGAGGTTGCGTTGGCGCGCCTCTCGCCGGCGTTGGCCGCTTCGCTGGCCGTGGCCGGCGAAGACGACCGCGTACCGGTGCTGGTCCAGTACGCGACGTCCGAGCCGCTTCCGGCCGGCCTGCGTGGCCCGGATGCGGTAGCAGCGATTCGTAGACGCAGCGATGCAGTGTACGGGGCCCTTCCCTCGATCGTGGCCGATGATCCGGAGATCTCTCTGACGGAGCGCTACTGGATCGTGCCGGCGGTGACGGCCGAAGCGACGCCAGCGGCGATTCTCCGGCTTGCGGGCCAGTCAGGGGTCGAACGGATCTGGTCGGATGGTCCGATCCCCGTTTCGCTGCCGCCGGGCGGTTCGGTGTTCGCGGCTCCCTCTTACACCTCCCAGGCGATGCGAACGATCGGTGCAGACGCGGTATGGGAGCAGGGGATCACGGGGACCGGCACGACCGTTGCCATCTTCGATTCCGGCGTGGACGGTGAGAACGCGATGCTCACATCGCGCTGGCGTGGGCGCCGGACCGGAACGCGGGCCGCCTGGTTCGACCCGTTTCGAGGGGCGACCCGTCCCCAGGACTTCAACGGTCACGGCACGCAGGTAGCGGTCGCCGCGGTCGGGGCGCTCTCGGCGGGCGACACCCTGGTCCTCGCAGACGGCGGTCTCATCGTGGCGACCTCCGACATCGACGTGGTCACGGGACCGGCACCGGGTGCGGAGTGGATCGCGGCGCGCGTCTTCGATGACCTGGCCGGCGGGGTCTACACGCGTCGCTCGGTCCTGCTCCAGGCGTTTCAGTGGGCCCTTGATCCGGACGGGAACCCGGGATCGGACGACGCGCCCGACGTAATCAACAACAGCTGGGGAATTGCACCCCAGACGGGCGATCTGGATGCCTGCGAAGACGTGATCTACGATGCCGTCGATGCGGTGGAAGCGGCGGGGATCGCGGTGCTGTTCGCCACCGGCAACAGCGGACCGGCCGCCGGTTCGGTCTCTCCGCCCGCCGCCCGGGACGATCCGGGGCTTCGTAGCTTCGGCGTGGGTGCCACATCAGGCGTGGATCCTATGATCCAGGCGGCCAGCTACAGCGGGCGGGGACCGTCTCCCTGCGCCGGCGGAATCAAGCCGGAAGTCTCGGCGCCAGGGACGGTGCCGGAGGTCCGAGCCAACACGGCGGGTAGTGCCCGGTTGACCGGCTTCGCCGTGCAGGGCACATCCTTCGCGGTCGCCCAGGCCTCTGCCACGATCGCGCTCCTCCGGCAGTTGCGACCCACGGGGACCCCGGCCACGCTGAAGCAGGTCCTGATCGACAGCGCCCGTGATCTGGGTCCGAGCGGACCGGACAACGACACCGGCTTCGGTCTGGTGGATGTGCCGGCCGCGACGGCGAGGCTCGGAGCGCAGCTGGCGGGACCCCTGCTGCAGCTGGATGAGGCTCGTCACGACGGAGAACGGGTCACACTTCGGGTGCGCAACCGGGGTCGAGATCCCTGGCAGGGCGGAATCCTTCGGGTCGAGGCCGGAGATCTTCCCGCCGTCGAGGGCAACCTGCCTCTCATTGCGGCCGGAGGGTCACTTCTGGTGGAGCTGCCCGCTGCCTCGCTCGAGGACGCAACCCGGGTGCGCGCAACGATCCTGTCGGTTGACCTCGCAACGGTCCTCAGCCGGTGGATCCTGCTCGAGCCTCCGAATCTGTTCGGTGGCTTCGTGATCGAGACCGGAGCCCTGCGAGCAGGAGCCAATGATTTCGGCCGGGTCGGACGCGTAGCGGCGATCCCCGGCTTCGAGTGGCGGGGCATCGATCTTCTCACCGCGGGCGGGCTGGGAATCGCGGCCGGGAATCGTGTCTCCGACGGCTATTACGTCACGACGATCGGGCGATCCGACCAGAAGGACAGACCGCCCGCGTTGGACACCGACTGGGCTCCTCAGCGGACCTTGACCGAGGTGCAGCCGACCAGCGCCGAGTTCAGCTTCGACGACTATGACGCCCTGTCGCCGCTGCAGCTCGAGGTGCGCTCACAACTCGAGGTGACGGAGAGCGGCGGAGTCGCCGCCCTGGCGATCACGGCCTGGATATCCAATCGATCGAATTCAACCATTCCGGAGCTCGTTCCGGGGCTGTTCGCCGACTGGGATCTGACCGGCGGCGAAAGCATTCGATGGTCGTCCAGACTCCAGGCGCTCGTCGCCGAATCACGCGACGGCGACGGACCGCTCGCGATTCTCGCCGCCGATGGAATCACTCTCGCGCGAGCCGACGTTCCGCTCGGAACGCCGTCGACCGGTGGGTTCTATGCGGAGGGAAGCGGTGTGTTGTGGGACGAGTTCCGCGATGAGACGAAGCTCCTGCTCATGCAGGGCGGCTCGGACGACGGGCTGCCCGGTGCTTCGTCCGCGACCGACCGTGCGGCCCTGCTCGGCCTCGAACCGCGTACGCTGACATCGGGCGCCGAGATTCCAGTCCGTTTCTGGCTCCTGGCCGCGGATGACGAGGACGCGGCCGAAGCGCGACTTGCAGAGCTCCGGGCCGATCCGATCGAACCGCCGCCGACTGGAGGGGAGAGTTTCCAGGTGGATCCTCCCTATCCGAATCCGCTGCGCGTCGGTGAAGGAATCATGCGATTCCCGGTGCAGGTTCCGGCCGCCGCAGCGGATCGTGCAGCGTCGCTGACACTGGAGGTGTTCGATATTGCAGGTCGGAGGTTGTACCGACAGCGGGAGGATCTCGGGTCGTCAGGCGGCGTTCCCGTGCTCAGCTGGGACGGACGGCTCGCGGAGGGAGAACCCGCAGCTGCCGGAGTCTACATGTACGTGGTGACGCTCGATGGTGAGCGGCGCACCGGTCGACTGATGCTGGTGCGCTGATCCGCCCGGTTGGTCCCACTCCCGCAGGCGGTCGGATGAGGCAAACCGAATGATCCTCAGGGAGGCGAAGCGACATGAGTAGTAGAAGCGTAGATCGGTCGCTGCGCGCGGCCGCCATCGGGGTCGCGGCATTGGCGCTGTCATCAACGGCACTGGTCGCCCAGGTCGCGAGCGAAGCAGTGGACCTCGATGATGTAAGCCGCATTCGAGCCGAAGGGCTCGAGAATTCCCAGATCGAGATCCTGGGGCATCATCTCACCGACGTGATCGGACCCCGCTTGACGGGTTCGCCGGGCATGCGCGAAGCCAGCCAATGGACGGCCGCGAAATTCCGTGAGTGGGGGCTGGAGGGCGTGACGGTCGAGCCCTGGGGCGAGTTCGGCCGGGGCTGGCGCGAAGTCTCCTATGCGGGACGTATGGTCTCCCCCTACCCCCAGCCGCTGACGGCCAGGTCGCTTGCGTGGACGGGAAGCACCGACGGAACCGTTCGCGGACCGGTGATCGCGTTGTCGGGCGACGACCCGGACGAAGTCCTCGCTCGCATCGCGGCTGAGAAAGGCCGGCTCGCCGGGGCGATCGTGCTGGCCACGGAGCCGAATGTAACCAGCCCCGACTTCGAGCCGGATCCGCTCCGTACTCCGCTCGAAGACCTGCTCGATCCGCCGGACGAAGAACCGGGCCGGCCCCAAATGACGCCGGAAGAGCGGCAGAAGCGGATGGCCGAGTGGCGTGCGCGGCGTGAGAAGATGCGGATGGTTTCTGAGGCGCTGACTGACGCCGGCGTGGCTGTGCGCCTGCTCCCGTCGTCGAGGCCGTACCAGCTGGTACGCGGAGGCGGGGATATGGCGGGTCGGGATCCGGCCAACCCGATTCCCGGTCCCACCCTGGTCGTGTCGCAGGAGCACTACGCTCAGATGCACCGGCTCGTTGAAGGCGGCACCCCGGTCGAGCTCGAGGTGTCGGTGCAGAACGAGTTCTTCGACGATGACCTTCGCGGATTCAATACGCTGGCCGACCTGCCCGGCGGGGATCGAGCCGACGAATACGTGATGATCGGGGGGCACCTCGACTCGTGGCACTACGGTACGGGAGGCACCGACAACGCGGCGGGCTCCCTGGTCATGATGGAAGCGATGCGGATTCTCGCGTCACTGGACGAGACCCCGCGACGTACGATCCGGATCGCGCTGTGGAGTGGTGAGGAACAGGGTCTCCTCGGCTCGCGAGGCTGGGTCGAGGCCCATCCCGACCTGCATCCGAAAATCTCCGCATACCTGAACGTCGACAACGGCACCGGGAAGATCCGGGGAATCTGGGACCAGTCGAACGACCAGGCGATCCCGATCTTCGAGCAGATCCTCTGGCCGTTCCGCGACCTCGGGGTCGTCGCGGTCAAGCACGGGAATACGGGTGGAACGGATCATCTCGCCTTCGATGCCGTGGGAATTCCGGGATTCAACTTCATCCAGGACCCGATCGAGTACGGCAGTCGAACGCACCATACGGCGGCCGATACCTACGAGCGACTGATGATGGATGATCTGCGCCAGGCGGCGGTGGTGGTCGCGGCCACGGCCTGGCACCTGGCCAACCGGGACGGGATGGTGCCGCGCAAGCCGCAGCCGGCGGCAGCCGAATAGACGAGGAGCGGGCCCGAGCGTCAGGGAGCGTCCGGGCCCGCTTCCGCCATCTCGCGGACGCGCGCCGGATCCGGCTCTACGAAAACCGTGCGTACTCGATCCGGAATCACGGATCCGGGGGATGCCTTTCGAGGCTTTCGGACGTACTTGCGGCGAGTCCAGTCCACGGGAACCAGTCCGCTGAATCGGGCGTCACTGAACTCAGCGGCCACCAGGGCCGCCGCTCGAATCTCGCTGTCGGGCGGATTCTGGTCTCGATTTCCCCAACGGAGAATCACGTGGGCGCCTGGAGCCTGCCGAACGTGCAGCCAGATGTCGTCGGGCGCCGAATGGCGGAACGTGAGGTCGTCGTTTCCGCGCGCCGACCTGCCCACCCGGATCTCCAGTCCGCCCCCGGTTCGAAGTCTCCTGTAGGGAAGTGCCGCTGCCTCCGGCTTCCTGCTTCGGGTCGGGCCGGAGGCGGGTCTCGGA